>DATKWZ010000016.1 GCA_035529315.1 Anaerolineae bacterium | reverse complement strand
GTAGAGAGCTCCGCCGACCCCGCGCCCCGGCTGCTTTGGCTCGATGGAGATGTAATCGAGATAGCAGAATCCCACGTCGGTGGCGTGCTGGAGGAGGGCAAAGCCCTTCACATCCCCCCGCTGGCCGTCCGCCACGAAGAGGATCGACTTGAAGCGGTACTTCATGGGGTTGCTGAGTTGGAGGGGGAGTTTGGCGATGTCCTGTTCGTCAAGACCCGCGAACTGGTTCCGCAGTATGGCCTGGACCTGAGCGATGGCCTCGTGGTCGCGGGGAAGGGTATCGTCATATATGCGCCTGATGCGAAACATTCGTGGTGCCTCCTGTCTTCGATGACTGTTACGCGCCGAATTGTGAAAAAGGGGTCAGGTCTGCCTTTGACCCTTGTTGATGATGTCTTGTATTTTTTCTATCTGGTTTTTAATTTTTCTGTTTTATTTTTAAGCTTCAAAACTCTTCTTTTATTAAAGTTTGCGTCTTGTATTGTCTTTCATGGGTCATGAGTAGATTGGGCTGTATTTCCTCGTCAAGAATATAATTTTTAGTTCATGGTTTCATGCCCAGGCCTGCATAAGCAAAAAGCCCCATCCTTCATATGGTTGAAGAAATGGGGCTTTATTTTTTTGTAATATTATGATGGGTCACCTGATCCTCCTGTTTGAGGTTCAAAAAACAGACCGAAATTAATTTAAAATAGTGTATATTAAGCGAATATACAAGTCAATTGAAGATTCCCCATACAAGCTACAGGGAATGTTCTGCCTGACGGCAGTGCTTCGCAGCGACCGTAAGGAAGTTGGCCGTTTTCAGATTCGCTCGCTAACTCCTCAGCCCCGATGGGACGGGATCTCCGCTTTGCTTCGACAAGCTGCGGGAAACGCGCTCGCTTTTGCGGTTCAATTTGTTATCTTTTCTATGAGTTATCAGTAAAACCTTTTTATATTATTGCCCCTTGTTTTAACCATAAAATGGCACAAATAGGGGGCAATATCAATTATTGCTTTAAACTGGTTCTTTTCTCCACCTGATAATCTTTATATGCCCCTTTATACCTGTTTATTAAATTATTCTTTTGTTGCGGGTAGGGCAACATGCTATATAATCAAATGCGAATAAATCATTTAAGGGCTGAAAAAAATTCTATCTAATCTGAAATAATGGCAAAATATAATATGTGGACTATAGTGTGAGGATAACACACAGGGCAGGATGGATACTTGTGGATCCGCGGACAGTTATTAAAAACGGATATGTGCGGGTCTGCAATGGACTGATTGAAGAGGTGGGTCAGGGACATTCAAGCGACAGCCATGTGGTTGATCACGGACCCGGCGCTATTATGCCTGCTTTTGTGAATGCTCATACACATCTTGAGTTGTGCGCTTTAAAGGCACGGGTGCTGTTCGGCAGGGGATTCAGGCCGTGGGTGAAGCAATTAATAAACCTGCGTAATGCAGAAGAGATGGAAAATCTGCTCACAGGCGCAAAACAAGGCATAAAGGAGATAATTGAATCAGGCACAGGGGTTGTCGGAGAGATATCCACCCTGGGCATTACAAAAGATATTTTAGCAGATTCCAGCCTTGCAGGTATATGGTTCAAGGAATATCTTGGAAACAGTTCTATTGTAAAAACAGGATGTAATGAAAAAAGGGGGGGGATTGCAACCTCGTTTGCCGCGCATGCTCCACACACCACGGCCCCTGAACTTCTCGTGAATTTAAAAAATGCCGCCCAAAAAAACAATCTTCCGTTTTCAATACATGTCGCAGAGTCGGAAGATGAAATCAGGTTTTTATCAACAGGAAAAGGCGAGTGGGCGGATTTTCTCACGGAAAGAGGGATCGACTTTTCAACCTGGGGTTTGCCCGTGGAAAGCCCTGTAAAATATCTTAAACGCCTTGGGCTTCTTGATAAAAAAACAATAGCTGTCCATCTGATACATGCTGATAAAGATGACCTTGAGATACTTCTGCGTTATAATGTTCGCGCATGTTTATGCTTAAGGAGTAATCATTATCTTCATCAAAGGCTGCCGGATCTTGCAGGCATGCTTGGCGCTGGATTAAAACCATGTCTTGGAACAGACAGTTTGGCCTGTGTGGATTCATTAAATATGTTCGACGAAACAGCATTTATATCTAATGCATTTCCTTTGGTTCCACCGTCTGAAATATTGGCAATGGCAACAATAAACGGCGCTGATGCCTTGGGTGTCGAAGACAGGTTCGGCACACTCGATCCCGGAAAATGCGGCTGGTTTGTCTATGTGCCGGTAAACGCGTCAAACAAATCAGGTCTTCTGGAGGCTATCGTAAATAAAGAATTTGCGGGGGATTGCAAGGTAATAATATCTCACCGCTAAGACGCAAAGCACGCAAAGATGAAAAGTTTTTTGTTTTTTTAAAATAAACTTCTTTGCGTCCTCTGCGGCTCTGCGGTAAATAAAGAAATGAAAAACAAATCTGAACAATATCGTAAGCAATCACCGGTCAAGATCGGACGGATAAGCTATATAAATGTTGCGCCGGTATATTGTGGGCTTGACAAGGGGCTGAACCCCGCGTGGCTCAAGATGGTCACCGCGCCTCCGTCGGTTTTAAACAACATGATGGCAAATGGAGAAATCGACATAAGCCCTGTCTCTTCCGTGGCTTATGCGCGGCATCAAAAGGATTGGCTGCTGCTGCGGGATCTTTCAATCGCATGTTCCGGAGATGTAATGAGCATTATCCTTGTCAGCAAATATCCGTTTGATAAGCTTAATAATAAAAGGGTAATTCTAATAGACGAGTCAGCTACCGCTGTTGAGCTTTTAAAACTTCTTTTCATCAAAAAAAAGGTGAAGCCGATTTTTGGAATCAATGCGATCCAGCATCCCCGCGATATCCCAAAAAATGCGGATGCAGCCCTTGTCATAGGAGATGCCGCGCTTAAGGAGAAATGGAGCGATCACTATGATTACATATTTGACCTTGGGAATATGTGGATGGAATTAACAGGTCTTTCCTTTGTGTTTGCCGTGTGGGCTGTACAAAAATCATTTGCGCGCAAAAGGCCGGATACGTTATCCGCGATAATCGACCTTTTTCATATTTCAAAAAAAGAGGGAGGTCAACATCACAGGCAGATCGTTGAATCAGCTTCATCAAAGCTTAAAATCAGCCTTGATATGTCTGAAAAATATTATGACAGACTGTGCTGCGATCTTGGACCAATGCAAATAAAAGGGCTTGAAAGCTTTTTTGCCAGCCTTTACAAGGAAAAAATACTTTCCGAAAAGGTAACTCTGTCCTTTGTTGATGAATTCGTAAAAAGCTGAATTACTTAACATGCAAAGACAGGCTTTTTGCTTTCAGGAAGTATTCCTCTGCTCCTTGCCATTTCAAATAAGGCCTCAATAGCCTCTTTTCCTTGTTCTCCGATCTCTATGGTAAAATCATTAACATAAAGATCTATATGCCCGCGAATCACGGCAGATGACATCTCCATGGCATATTTCTTAATATAACCGTCTGTCTCGATTCGATGCTTAAAGCCGTATAGAGTGCTTTCCCGTATGGCGTTTTCCACCTTTAATGCAATTTCAGGCGCTATGTCTCTGCGTATCGCAATCCCTCCCAGAGGAATGGGAAGAGATGTCTTTTCCTCCCACCACTTTCCAAGATCAAGAAGAGAGATTAAGCCATAATTTTTATAGGTAAACCTGCCCTCATGAATTATCACGCCAAAATCCAACTCTCCCCTTTTAATCGCAGGCATAATCAAATCAAACGGCATGGGAACAGCATCCGGCTTTTTAAAAAGATAAAGACCAAGCAGCATGCATGCGGTTGTCCACATGCCGGGCACTGCTATCTTTTTTGAATCGATCTGGTTTAGATTAAAACCCGGTCTTGCCACGACAAGCGGCCCGCAGCCCCTGCCGAGCGCGGATCCGCTGCGAAGAACTCCATATGTATCAAGCAGATGACCTATAGCGGCAAAGGATAGTTTTGATATATCAAAACCCCCTGCTCTTGCCTGCTGGTTAAGTGTTTCAACATCCGCGAGTTCTATCTTAAACGCAAGCCCGGACCTGTTAATCAGGTTGTGAGCGAGCGCATAAAAGATAAAGGTGTCATTCGGACAGGTTGAATAACCAAGTGTTAATTTATTATTCATATCTCAAAATCTTCGCACAAAAGCAAAAACAGCCATGGCTGCCCTCTCAAAGGCAAGAGCAAGGTTCCATGCGCCACAATCTCTTTTTCCGACCATGTTGCTTGCGGAACGGATCTCTAAAAAAGGTATGTTATAATGTATCGCGAGGTGCGCGGCTCCTGATCCTTCCATGCCTTCCATGCAGGGCTTGAACTGTTTATAAAGCTTTTCCGCTCTCATGTCTGTTGCGGTTATAGCTGAAACAGTTATAAACGGCCCCTTAATCAATCCGATATTTTTATCCGCACAATCTTTTTTAATCGCTTTAAAAGCAAGATTTGTTAATTCCTTATCAAGGCGATAACGGTTTTTAATGTCAGGGCCATGACTGTCAAGTAAAGAAAAAGGAAGCTCATTTAACGGCCCATCCATATTTTCCGGTTCAATGCCCAGGTTTACATCTATCTCCTCGGTCGCAATGCCGATGTCGCCGATTTTAAGTCCTGACTCCTTAAAGGCTCCAGCGCATCCTGTCTGAATAATTAAGGACGGCCTTGAATCTTCTATGGCCGCGGTTAAAGCCTGCACGGCATTTACAAGACCCGGCCCTGTGATAAGAACCTTAACCGGCTTACCTTCTATATGCCCGGAAACAATTTTCCGCCATCCAACCTTTGAAACAACAGGCTTTTCAACCCTGTCAATCAGAGCCGACAATTCATCATAAACAGCGGCTGTAATGATAATATCAGAATGCATTGGAAAAAACCTCAGATTTCGCATCATTATGTTCGGAGACGCACACCGCGATGTTTTTACCACTAAGAGCACGAAGTGAACGAAGATAAAGAAAAAAAATCCTTCGTGTCCTTGGTGGTGATTAACAATAAAATCATCTAAGTTAATAACATTGATGTATTGATCAAAAGCTTTAAATACTATAAATTAAAATAATAACACCACTTGATTCAGATTGTAAAGTCTGCTTTAAATAACAGTAATAATTGTCAGGAAATTCGGGGGCGGGGCATTTTGATAAAAACAATCAAAAACAGGTTAAATATTTTAAGAAAAATCCTTTCGAAAAAAAAATTTGACACGTTTATGATTCTTGTGGAGGAAAACCGCCGTTATTTAAGCGGGTTTACAGGTGAAGACACAGCGTTTGACGAATCAGCCGGAGCTCTCTTTATAACCGGCTCAAAACTTATCCTTGCCACTGATTCACGATACGAACTGCAGGCTGGACAGGAAGCCCCTGATTATGAGATAGTTTGTTATAAGAACGGACTTGTAAATGAGCTGCCGAACATTCTTAAAAGCCTTAAAACAAAAAAACTCGGCTTTGAATCAAAACGCCTGTCTTATATGCAGTATAATAAAATCATCAGCCGGCTTTTGTCCGAGGGTTTAGAGATTAAACTCGTGGAAGCGGAAGATATTGTAGAAAATCTTCGCGTAACAAAAGAGGATAATGAAATCAAAGACATTAAGAAGGCTCTTTTTATTGCGGAATCGGCTTTTAAAAATTTTATCGCAAACAATATTATGTCCGGCATGACGGAAAAGGTGGCTGCGTGGGAAATAGAAAAAGGGATGCGGGAAACAGGGGCTGACTCAATCTCCTTTCCGGTCATTGTGGCGTCAGGCCCAAACAGCGCCATGCCCCATGCAATACCTGGCGATCGCAGGATAAAAAAAGGGGAGCCGATTCTCTTTGACTGGGGCGCAAGAATAAATGGCTACTGTTCCGACATCTCGAGAACAGTCGTAACAGGCAAGCCGGATAAAACCTTCACAAAGGTTTATGAAACAGTGTTAAATGCGCAGCGCATGGCTATTGATGCCATAAGACCGGGCATTAGTTCAAAGGCTGTTGACAAAATCGCTCGAAACTACATTGAAAAAATGGGTTTTAAAGATAAATTCAACCACGGCCTGGGCCATGGAACAGGGCTGGCCATCCATGAATATCCGGGGCTCAATCCTGTTAAAGACACAATGCTTGATAAGGGCATGGTTTTTACAATCGAACCTGGAATATATATACCCGGATGGGGAGGCGTCAGGCTCGAAAATATGGTGGTTGTAAGGGAAAATGGGGCAGAGGTGCTAAACAGTCTCGATTGCGCCTCCTAACACTCAACACTTAATACTTTTTAGCTATGAATATTATTACAACAGCCCTTGAAGGGGTAATTATCATTGAACCAAAGGTATTTAGAGATAACCGCGGTTTTTTCATGGAGACATATAACCAGGACAGATACAAGAAAAGTATAAATCGTGTTTTTGTTCAGGACAATCTTTCCTGTTCGGTGAAAGGCACACTCAGGGGGCTGCACTTTCAGATAAAGCGGCCACAGGCAAAACTTGTACAGGTTGTCACAGGGGAAATATTTGACGTGGCTGTTGATATCAGGCCGGGCTCCTCAACATTCGGCAAATGGACAGGCGTTTATCTGTCGGAAAAAAACAAACGCCAGCTGTTTATACCTGAAGGGTTTGCCCACGGCTTTTGCGTGATCAGTGAAGCAGCCCATTTTTTATATAAATGTTCAGATTTTTACTTTCAGCATGATGAGGGCGGAATCATCTGGTCGGATCCGGATATAGGCATTGACTGGCCGGTTAAGGACCCTATTGTTTCAGAAAAGGATAAACAGCTTCCTTGTCTTTCGGATATATAAAATGAAAAATATAAGAAACTTCAGCATCATAGCTCATATTGATCATGGCAAATCGACTCTGTCGGATCGCCTTATACAATTTACCGATATTGTGAATGATCGGGATTTTAAGGATCAGATACTTGATACCATGGACATAGAGCGGGAGCGGGGCATTACAATAAAGAGCCAGACTGTTTGCCTTCCATATACCGCAAAAGACGGGAATACATATATTTTGAATCTTATAGATACACCCGGCCATGTGGATTTTACTTATGAGGTTTCACGAGCTCTTGCTTCATGCGAAGGGGTTCTTCTTTTGATAGATGCCAGCCAGGGCGTTGAAGCCCAGACGCTGGCCAACCTTTATCTTGCCATGGAGCACAATCTTGATATTATTCCCGTGATAAACAAGATAGATCTGCCGTCTGCTGATATTGATAAGGTTAAAAAGCAGATAGACAAGGACCTTGGGCTCGATCCTTCAACCGCAATTCTTACTTCAGCAAAAGAGGGTATTGGGATTGAAGATGTTCTTGAGGGGGTTGTAACAAGACTGCCGCCGCCGTCCGGAGATTTAGAAGCGCCGCTTAAGGCTTTGATTTTTGATTCCCACTATGATCCTTTCCGTGGAACCATAGTCCATATTCGTGTGTTTGAGGGAAAAATAAGTTTAGGTGATATTATTTCCTTTATGTCCAACAATGCTTCTTACAGGGTTGAGGAGGTTGGAATATTTCAGTTAAAACGGGTCCCCTGCAGGGAGCTTTCCGCGGGCCGGGTTGGATATTTTATTGCGGGAATAAAGACCGTAAGCGATACGAAATGCGGTGATACAATTACATTAAGGGCTCGGCCCTGCAAAACACCCATGCCGGGATTCAAGGAGGCAAAACCGGTTGTTTTTTCTTCCATCTACCCAGTGTCTTCTGATGAATATGGTGAATTGAGCGCCGGCTTAGAGAAGCTCAAACTAAATGATTCTGCCCTTGTTTATGAAAAGGATAGTTCCGCTGCCCTGGGTTTTGGTTTTCGCTGCGGTTTTCTGGGGCTTCTTCATCTTGAGGTGGTACAGGAACGGCTTGAGCGTGAATATGATCTTTCTCTGATACTAACGGCGCCGTCCGTGCGATACAAACTTACCATGCAGGACAGCTCAACGCTAATAATCGACAATCCTGCTTTATATCCTGATCCTGCCGGTATTCAGCGGACTCATGAGCCTTTTATTCGCGCATCAATAATAATCCCTGAACGTTATATGGGATCGGTAATGAAACTGTGCCTTGACAGGCGAGGAATTAATACCACCTATCAATATCTTACAAGTAATCGTCTGGAGATGATATTTGAACTTCCGCTTGCAGAAGTGATCTATGATTTTTACGACAGGCTCAAGTCTGTTACGCAGGGTTATGGATCCTTTGATTATGATTTAATTGACTACAGGGATACGGATCTTGTAAAGGTGGATATCCTGATAAACGGAGAGCGTGTAGATGCTCTTTCTCAGCTTGTCCACAGGGACAGGGCTGCTGAACAGGCAAGACATATCTGTGAAAAGCTGCGCGATGAAATCCCCAAGCAGATGTTTAAGATTGCCATTCAGGGGGCGATTGGTGGAAAAATAATAGCTCGCAAGACCGTTTCCGCTTTTAGAAAGGATGTTACGGCAAAATGTTATGGCGGAGATATCACCAGAAAGCGTAAGCTCCTTGAAAAGCAGAAAAAAGGGAAAAAAAGGATGAAGATGGTAGGCAAGGTAATGATTCCTCAGTCCGCATTTCTGGCGGTTTTGAAGACAGGTGGGGATTAAGAGATTGAAAAAAATGAACATCGAACATCGAACGTCCAACATCGAATGGAAAACACAAGAAACAGAGGCCGGAAATCTGAAATTAGCCACTGACACACACAGACTGACACAGACATTTGTCCGGCGGACATCGCCGGGCAAAAATAGTTATCGCTTCGCGAAAAAAAGATTATGTTGTTTTGTCCGTGTGTTTCTGTGGCAAAGATTTAGGGATTGAAGAGCGGAGCGACATCATTATTCGACGTTCAATGTTCGATGTTGGACGTTCGTCTTTTAATATGTTGGAGGGTTTATGGGAAAGACTATTGCTGAAAAAATTTTTGATTCTCATTTGGTTGATAACCCGTCGGAAAACATTCATGTAATAAGGCTGGATGCTGTATTCTGCCATGAAATAACAACCCCTGGAGCGATAATTGATTTAATTGCCAAGGGCAAGGACAGGGTTTTTGATTCCGCTAAAATCAAGGCCGTGATCGACCACGTGACTCCGGCAAAGGATTCAAAAACCGCCATGCAGGGCAAAATTTTAAGAGAGTGGGCATTGCGGCATAATATTTATGATTTTTTTGACATCGGCAGAAACGGGGTCTGTCACGCAATATTTCCGGAAAAAGGGTTTGTGCGACCAGGTTATACGGTGATTATGGGTGATTCACATACCTGCACCCATGGTGCATTTGGAGCGTTTGCGGCAGGTGTCGGCACAACAGATCTTGAGGTGGGTATCCTTAAGGGTGTGTGCGCGTTTCATTATCCTGCAACCATAAAATTAAATATAACAGGCAAGATGCCTGAAGGGGTTTACTCAAAGGATGTAATTCTTTCTATTATAGGCCGGCTTGGGGTAAACGGCGCAACCAATAGAGTAATTGAATTTGCCGGTCCGGTTATAGACAGGATGAGCATGGAAGCCAGGATGACCTGCTGTAATATGGCGGTTGAAGCCGGCGCAACCTGTGGTATATGCGGCCCTGATATGACGACGGTGGAATATCTCTGGGAGTTTATTAAGGGTGAATATGCTACAAAAAAGGAGGCTTTTGAGGAATTTAACAAATTTTCTCCTGATTTGGATGCAGTATACGAAGATGTTATTGGGCATGATATAAGCAGACTGGAACCTCTGGTTACATTCGGACATAAACCAGACCAGGTAAAACCGGTAAAAGAGATGGAAGGGATTAAGGTTGATCAGGTTTATATTGGATCATGCACAAATGGAAGGATAGAGGATCTTCGAGTCGCTGCACAGGTATTAAAAGGTGAGAAAATCAGCGATTCTGTCCGCGGTATTTTGTCGCCGGCCACTCCAAAGGTTTTCAGCCAGGCAATGGAGGAAGGAATATTGAAAATATTCATGGATGCCGGATTTTGCGTCACTAATCCAACATGTGGCGCATGCCTTGGAATGAGCAACGGAGTGCTTGCCGAAGGGGAAGTATGCGCTTCAACAACAAACCGGAATTTCAACGGCCGCATGGGCAAGGGCGGCATGGTTCATCTCATGAGTCCGGCAACAGCCGCTGCGACAGCTATAGCAGGGTATATTACTAATTCAAGCCTTTATAAATAACGGCTTTGGAAATATTTAAGGAGTAAATAATGAAAAATTTTAGCGGCAAGGCACTATTCCTTGACAGATCGGATATAAATACCGATGAAATAATTCCAGCAAAACATCTTACTGAAATTTCAAAACACGCTCTCAAACCTTATCTTTTAGAGGATTTAGAGCTTGATGGATTTTTTCCAAACCAGGATATAAAAGGGAAAAATATCATTATAACAAGGGCAAATTTTGGATGCGGATCTTCCAGAGAGCACGCGCCCTGGGCGCTTGAAACAAACAACATCAACCTTGTTATTGCGGAAAGCTTTGCAAGGATTTTCAGGCAGAACATGTTTAACTGTGGAATGATGGCGGTTGAGCTGCCCGCTGTGACCATAGACCGTGTTTTTAAAAGGTTTTCCGGCAAAGAGACATCTCTTGAAACCGATCTTGGGAAAAACATATTTATTATTAAAGCCGATGGACTAACAGAGGAGATATCTTTTAATGTTTCCGATTTTGATCGATCACTCGTAGATGCGGGCGGATGGGTTGAGTATGCTGATTCGAGATATTAAAACCTTTACTCTTCAAGAAAGAGTTTCCAGATTTTTTTTACCTTTTGCCGCAAACCATAAAATTCGTTTTCAGGTATTCTGGCAGGTTTTTCCTGGAGCCTGAGTTTGTGTACCGCAGATCTATAGGTGAGAAAAGCCTCTTTGAGAAGAATCGCAATGTCTTTATCGATTATTCCTGTTTGTGTCAGTGTTTCAAGAATACGCACATTATCGGTCCATTTTAAAAGCTCGGCATATTCGTGAGATTTTAAAAGCACCAGATATTGAACCAGAAATTCAATGTCAACAATTCCACCTTTATCCTGTATCAGATCAAACATCTCGGGTTCAGGGCTTAAGAGTTCCCTGCGCATACGTTCACGCATGGCGCATACCTCTTCTTGAAGCAAGGATTTATTCCTGGGACGCGCGAGCGCCTCTTTTCTTATTTTTTGAAAGTATTTTAACAGCTCAATATTGCCGCTTATCGGCCTTGCCCTTACAAGCGCCTGGTGTTCCCATGTCCAGGCATTTTTTATCTGATAATCACGAAACGATTCAATGTGGCCGACCAGAGGGCCGGCGCTTCCGCTGGGGCGCAGCCTCATGTCGATTTTATAAAGCATGCCCGCGGCAGTATGCGTTGTCAGGATATGGACTATTCTCTGCCCAAGGCGCGCAAAAAATTGTGAATTGTCAATAGGGCGCATGCCACCCTTTGTTTGCCCCTTTGTGCCCGCGTGAAGAAAAACCAGGTCAAGATCAGAGCCATATCCAAGTTCAATCCCACCAAGTTTTCCATAGGCGATTACAGCAAACCCTTTGTCAATTGCATGTCCGCCTGTAACGCAGGTTGGTGCGCCGTGTTTTTCAATCAGATAATTCCAGGCTAATTCAATAACTTTATTTACTATTGTTTCCGCAATTTCGGTAAGATGATCGCTGGTTCTCATCAGCTTCATCGCGCCGGTAACATCTGCCGCAGCCACTCGCAATATGTTAACCTGTTTAAATATGCATAATTCCTGTATCTGGCTTTCTAGATCATCATGAGGAATCGGCTCAAGCTTTTTTTGCACCTCTTTTTCAAGTTCATTCCTTTCAGGCGGCACATACAAGGTGCGCTGGTCAAGCAGTTCGTCAAGAAGCACAGGATGATTGGATAGAAACGAGATAATCCATGGGCCGGCATTTGCAAGCTTGATCAGATGGGTAAGCGCTGTCGGATTTTCCAGTAGAAGGGCTATGTAGCATGTTCGCCTTTCAATGGTTTTAATCAAATCGATTATGCGATTCAGGATGGAATAAGGGAGCCTGGATTTGCCGATTTCTTGCAGGACAAGCGGAATTAGCCTGTCGAGCCGTTTCCGGCCTTCGATGCTGAGCGCGCGAGTATGCGAATCGTTGCGAAGATGATCCAACAGGAGTAACACTTTTTCAGGCTTGTCAAATCCGGCATCAGAAAGCAGATTTATACTTTTTTCATTATCTATAAGGTTTTGCCAGATGCCCTTTAATTCGATTTCTATTTTTGCTTCTTGTTTATTACATTCTATCCGGCCATCCGGTTCTTTTTCAGCCAGCAATGCATTGAAATGATAATGAACCCTTTCCATGTGTCTGTTAAGGCGCAAAGAAAAAGATTCCCAGTCAACAAAACCCATTGATACGGCGAGGCGTTCTCTGCCTATAGAGTCCAGCGGAAGCTGGTGGGTTTGCCGGTCGGAAAATTCCTGGAGCCGGTGTTCGGCGTTGCGCAAAAAATTATATGCTTTTATAAGTTCATCGCAAGTGGCTTGCTCTATGTAATTATTTTGGAATAAGGCTGTTAATACATTATGGATGCGGCGTTCCCGAAGAACAGGGGTAACGCCGCCGCGTATAAGCTGAAATATCTGGCCGAAGAATTCTATCTCCCGTATTCCTCCGGGGCCAAGCTTAATATTGCTTTTCATCCCTTTATTCTTAACTTCAAGTGAAATTTTATTTTTCATTTCCCTTAAAGATTCAAAGACTCCAAAATCCAGATATCTGCGGTAAACAAAAGGCTGGAGCATTTCAAGAAGATTTTTGCCCGCCCCTTTTTCATCAGCCACAATTCTGGCCTTGATCCACGCGTAACGTTCCCATTCTCTTCCCTGCCTCTGATAGTAAGCCTCCATGTTATCGAAGCTCATAACCAGAGGGCCGCTTCCCCCATAAGGTCTAAGGCGTGTATCTACCCGAAAAACAAAACCTTCTGATGTGGTTGCGCTGATAACATTAAAAAAATGTCTGCAAAGGCCCACAAAAAACTCTTCATTGCTTATTGATACTGTTTTACCCTTTGTTTTTCCAGGTTCGGGATAGGCAAAGATTAGATCAATGTCTGAAGAAAAATTGAGTTCACACGCTCCAAGCTTGCCCATTCCTATAACCACAAGGTGTTGCTCGGAGCCGTCAGGGCCTGTGGGTATGCCGTGTTTCAAACATTGCTGGTCATACAGATGTGAAAGCGCGTGGGTTATGCAGGCATCGGCAAGGGCTGAAAGATCAGCCATTGTTTCTTTAAGATCCGCCCATCCGGCAAGGTCGCGCCAGGCAATGCGTACCATTTCATAAATCCTGAATCGTCTAAAAATATGCTGGAGGCTGGATGCCGGGGATTGGATGGCGGTTTTAAGCTTATCGTTGTATTCATTCGCCTTATAACCCCTTTGGAGATCATTGCTTTCAATAAGATTTTTGAGCAGTTCAGGAGTATGGATACAGCTTCTCGCAACAAAATCGCTAAAGGCAAAGACCTGTTTAAGGGCCGCAAAAATTTCAGGATTATCCCGCGAAATGTTTTTTGCAAATCGGGCTGAAACGCATAGCGATTTCCATTTAATATTAAAATCGTTTTCCAGCGACTTTGGAAGGCTATCTGCAGGTTTCATAAATTAGAGTATTTCCTTTTTAAATAGTATAACAACATATAATTTTACAATATATCAGATAGCACCTAATATGCAATAAACCATCTGCATTTGTAAAACTCCGGGGAAAAATCTTCGTTTAAACCTGATTTTGTATTTTGCTTGAAACTTTAAGTCAAAACTATTATGGTAGAAATATAAGGATTGAGGGATTAGAGAACAATTTCTAATTTTGAGTTCTGAATGTTAAATTAATAATTAAAAACGGTTTTTCCTGCATTCAAAATTCAAAACTCAAAACTATATTTTTAGCGGCTCGGCACCTTTGCGTGAGAACAGGATATTTTGAAATATTTAACCAAAAAAAACATGTTTAATTACATATTCGATTTTGAAATCGGATATTTTGTAAAAAGCCCATGCAGGGATTGCGACAAACAGAATGATTTTCCCGAGTGTGCGGATACCTGTAAAATTTTAGATGAAATACACGGTATTTTATCTAAAACAGTATCATGCTCAAAAAGGGTTTAATCCACATATTACGCAGATTTAACAGATTATTAAGGTTTTTAATGATGAGGATTGCATGAACACCTTGAAACTTCATGATGTTTTAGCATGGCAAAAACTTTTGCGTCATGCAAAAATAATGGATACCCCTGAAAAGCATTTGAGGAATCTTGTAAAAGATAAAAACAGACTTGAAAATTTTTCTCTGCATGGCGCAGACATCTTTTATGATTTTTCACGCCAGAGAGTTGATGAGAAGTGTATGGATCTTTTATTTGAGCTTGCCGAGACAAGAAAATTAAAACATCACTTTAACCGCATGGCAAGCGGGGAAAAGGTAAATATTACAGAAAACAGGGCGGCTCTTCATACAGCATCAAGGAGCTTTTCAGGTGAACCTGTTTTTGTGGATAATATAGATGTAATGCCTGAAATAAGAGAGGTCAGAGATGATATAAAAGAATTTGTCTCAAAGGTGCATGAGAAAAAAATAACGGGATCAACAGGCAAGCCTTTTAAACATGTAGTTGTCATTGGAATCGGCGGGTCGTATCTTGGCGGCGAGTTTGTTTCAAATGCCTTGTATGCTTATGCGGATAAAGGGATTGAGATCCATTATCTTTCAAATGTTGATATCCACAATTTCGGAAGAGTGGCCTCATGCATTGATCCTGAAACAACCATCTGGATAGTTATTTCCAAAAGCTATACAACCGCTGAAACCATTGCAAATGCTAATCTTGCAATAAGCTTTATAAAGGACAGGGGCCTTGATCCTGCAAAACACCTTGTAACAGTAACAGGCAAGGGTAGCCCCGGAGATTCGGGCAGCGGTTCGGTTTTACACTCTTTTCGCATGTTCGATTTCATAGGGGGAAGATACAGCGTTACCTCAGCAGTCGGAGGTGTTCCTCTGAGTCTGATTTTAGGATATGACAGGTTTGAAAGGTTTTTAAAAGGCGCAGAGGAGATGGATAATCATGCGAAATCCGCCCCTTTGCATGAGAATCTCCCCATTGTTGCAGCTATGATAGGTATATGGAACAATAACTTCCTGGGATATCAGAACCAGGCTATTATCCCATACGCATCTCCATTGCACAGGCTGGCACCTCATATCCAGCAGCTTTATATGGAAAGCAACGGAAAATCCGTGACCGAGGACGGAGATATTCTTGATGAACCCACAGGTGTTGTTCTTTTTGGAGAGCCCGGCACAAATGCGCAGCATTCATTTTTTCAACTTGCGCATCAGGGGCGTGCGTTTCCGATCGATTTTATCGGAGCAATCAGGCCGCAATACGAACAGTATCATTGCAAATCAAAAGGGGTTACCAATCATCAGGAACTCTGGGCGAATTTCATTGCTCAGCCCATGGCCCTTGCAGCCGGCAAGAAAGATAAGGACGGGGCAAAATATTTTTCAGGCAACAGACCCTCCTCAACAATTCTCTTAAATGATCTGTCGCCGGAAAACATGGGCCGTCTTTTAGCCTTTTATGAGGCTAAAACGGTTTTTGAGGCATTTGTCTGGGGCATTAATCCATTTGATCAGTTTGGAGTTGAGCTCGGCAAAACCATGGCATCCGGCATCAGAAATGAAATAGCAAAGAAAAATGAAAAAAGCACCCACAGTTTTGAAGGCATGGATCCGATTGCAAAATTTTACCTTGACGCGCTTTTTTCCGGAAAACTCAAGCCAGAGTAACAGGGATCAGGGGTCAGGGGTCAGGGGTCAGGGGATTAGAGGATTAGAGGATTGAGGGATTAAAAAAAATGAACATCGAACATCGAACGTCCAACATCGAATGTTGAATGGGAAAAGATGAAGAAACAGAAGAATTAATTAAGATTTTCGTTACGAGTATCAAATTTGTTTTTTTATTCGATTTTAGAATAATTTGAGGAGCGGAGCGACATC
The DNA here is from genome assembly GCA_035529315.1 of Anaerolineae bacterium. Lineage (NCBI taxonomy): Bacteria > Bacillati > Chloroflexota > Anaerolineae > Anaerolineae bacterium. The sequence continues at coordinate 146,790 of DATKWZ010000016.1, read as the reverse complement.
ATTATTCGACGTTCGATGTTCAATGTTCGATGTTGGACGTTCACCTAATACCTAACACCTAACACCTAACACCTTTCATGAGTAAGCCGCGTAATATATCCTGATGAATTTTTTATGGCTTTTAAATGCGATTTCCGGCAAATCATCAGGATGGAAATATGCTGCTTCAGATGCATCATCTCCGGCTTTAAGGATGCCGGAATAGATTTTTACAAGATAGCCGACCATAAACACGGTGTCATATTGAGGGCTGTTGTTTGAGGTGATACCTAAAAGCATCTCTATCTGACCGGAAAGGCCTGTTTCCTCTTTGAGTTCTCTTAAAGCAGCAAGTTCAGGAGTCTCTCCAAGCTCCATGAATCCGCCAGGAAGACACCAAACCCCTTTGCTGGGCTCCACTTTCCGTTTAACAAGAAGCACCCTTTCATTTTTATCAATTACAACAATGCATGAGGCAGGTATCGGGTTTTCGTAAATCGGCTGATTGCATTGCTCACAGAAGAGCCGTTTGTTATCATTAACCCTTTTTTCAACAAGCCTGTTTCCGCAAAAATGGCAGAATATTTTTTTTTGCATGGTTAATCGTCGAAATTTCCGCTTTGTCCCTTATCTGTTGAGATTGCAGCCGCACGTCTGATTATCTTTTCACGGGTCCATTCATCAGGGTTTTCAAACCGTTCTGCTTTAAATCCAGGATCGTATGAACCTGTTGTCAGTATTGCCTCAATGGCAAGCGGCGCTGAATCTTTTGCATTAAATACGGTCACAAGCATGTTATGGACAAATTCTTCAACCCTGTCGGCCATCCTTTGCCTGATCTTTTTTGGTTGGCCAAGAAGCCTGTTTTCAAATGGAAGGTTAAGTTTCTTGTAGTTTCCTCCCTTAATCCCCTTTGACTCGGCATAAGCTGCCATTTCAGCCCACATTGATTCAGTCATTCCCTGATCTTTGACCTTTATGAAATCACCGTTGTCATCCAGGATGGCGTTTCCATAATCATTAACCTCAAGGCCCCATGAAATCATCTGAAGGGCAGTAGCCACATTGGCTTTGGTAGTTCTTGTTTTAGCGGCTATGGCTCTTAACTTATCGGAGTTGTTCCCGGATGTGCCGTGCTGGGCGCCTGAAACCTTATATTTTAACAGGGCGCTGTGAATTTCAGCGGTCAATTCAATCTGTATCCCCTGGTCGCTTGCCTCAATTCCGTGGGTTGTTCCGTTGTTTAAGGCAATCCAGTCCGGAAAAATATCATGCGCATTCAAGCCCTGCATGAGAAACAAGGCTTCATTAACGGTGGAAAGCCCTGATTTTCCCTTGATTTCACCCACTTCGGTTTCAAGACCGGCCCACTTTGGTACAAAAGGATTCAGTTCAATATTTGCAAGCAGGTTTTTATCATCCGGCATATGTGATGCATCTATGGCGATCGATGTCATGCCTGCTTCAAACAGTGTGGGGATCTCTATTTTTGCCCCTTTAATATCTTCTTCCTTTTTAATGCCGTAATGATCCGCATGTATGGCAACAGGGATCGTTATCCCCAGCTCGTTGCATATGGCATCTACCTGCCTGGCAATGTTCCAGTAATTTACAGCGCAATAAGCATCGGCGCCACCTTCGGATCTGGCTATTTCTATTATGATAACCGAATTTGCCCTTTGGGCTGCCTGAAGGGCTCCACGTATTATAAAGTGGTTTCTTCCATTGGCGGCCATTGCTATGGCATTACCCTTTGTAATCATGGCTTTATCTATAAACTTTCCGCTTACTATCAATGCCTTTGAATTAGGGAAAAGCTTTGCCACAGTTGGCGGACGACCTATCTGAAGAGCTCTTTCAAAATCTTCCGACATAACTAAACCTCCTTTGCTACCTTGTTGCGTGACTATTTTATCTTGTCCCAAATTAATATAAAGCACACACCGATAAAGTAGTCAAGCTTAGCTTCCAATGGTAATGGCTCAGCCACTCTTAGTGCCTTTGTGGCTGAACTATTACCATTGGAATAGATTGACAGGTTGCGCAATAAAATTATAGAAGATTACTTAAATATTATGGCGTCGTAAAAAGTCAAAAAACCACTTTTTGTGAACCGTGTTAAGTGTTAAGGGTATGATTAAACAGGCAATTGCTTTAACCACCTAACACCTAACACTTTACACTTAACACCTGATGAATTCGTTTTTTTACGAATTCATCAACAATAATAAAGGGCCGAATATTTTGAAAAGCATAGGACTATTTGTAAAAGCGGATGCAGAAGCAGGCAGGAAGGCCGATGAACTTCAAGCCTGGCTGCGATCAAGAGGCGTGGATGTTATAAGGGAAACAAGCCCGCGTCCGAGTCGCAAAATTTCAAGCAAAAGCAAATCATTTGCTCCGCCTGATCTGTTGTGTGTTTTTGTGCTTGGCGGTGATGGAACCTTTTTGAGAGCTGTTCGCTGGATAGGGGATCAGAATATTCCGATTTTAGGGGTTAAATTCGGCGAACTCGGTTTTCTTGCTGAAATAGCAGAGGAAAGCCTTTTTTCCGCTGCCGAATATATTCTAACCTCCAGGTTTGATATAAACCCCAGAATGCGTCTTCAGGTCAAAGTAATCAGAGAGGGCAGGGAGCTGGCGGATGAAACAGCATTAAATGATATAGTCATTACTAAAGGGGCATTTGCAGGGCTTGCAAGTATAAAAACATATATTGATGATCGCTATTTGACTACCTACAGAGCCGACGGTCTTATTATTTCAACACCTACCGGCTCGACAGCCTATTCACTTTCCGCAGGCGGCCCGATTGTTCATCCGGAAGTCCAGGGCATCATAATTACCCCGATTTGTCCTTTTACACTGACTGTTCGGCCTCTGATAGTTCCTGATTCTGTATGCATGAAAATCGAGTTTGAAGAAAAGTCATCAGATATCATTGCAAGCTTTGATGGTCAGGCCGGCCTGGAGATAAATAATAATGATACCATCATAATTCAAAAAGGGCTTCACCCTGTAAACATGATAATGATGCCGGATCAGAATTATTTTGATGTTTTAAAAGCCAAGCTAAGGTGGAGTGGCGCGCGTATGTAGGCGGATATTAAGGAGAAAAAATGAAAATTTGTTTTCCCGTTGAATCGGATAAAAGTTTAGACAGTGTTGTATATGGCCATTTTGGATCAGCGCCGGTATTTATTATTTTTGACACAAAAACAAGCACAACAGATACAATTAATAATCAGGACCTGGGTCATGTCCATGGTATGTGCAATCCTTTAAAAGCGTTAAATGGGGAATCTGTTGATGCTATAGTTGTCGGCGGTATTGGAGCGGGTGCTATAAACAAATTAAATGCAATGGGGGTAAAAGTTTACAGAGCCTGTGAAGGTACTGTTCGAGACAATATTAATCTATTTCAAAACAGCATAATGCCGGAGATGTCAATAAAAAATGCTTGTGCCGGTCATGCCGGTGGTTGCGGACATTAAATGGCGGGAGTGACGAGACTTGAACTCGCGACCTCCGGCTTGACAGGCCGTAAGCTTAAATTTACCTCTTTTTACCTTCTTTTACTAAACCCCCTTAATATCATATTAATATCACAGTATTTATTTTTTTCTTTTTTTCTTGACTTACTTTTTTTTACTCTGATATATAGAAAAAAGGTTGGAAATAGGGTTGGAAAGTAATTCCCGCCTTTTTCCAACTTTGGGACTTGCAAGCCGGAAACCAAAGAAATATTTATCATGTAAACACAGAGGGTTAAACAGGTTTCCGGCTAAAATTATAATCCAATTAATACAATATTGGAGGTTTTATGTCAAAGCGAAAAAAAACAACATATCCTGGGGTATTTTTTCGGGAATCAAAAAGAATCGGTGGCAAAGGGAGCGAAAAAGTTTTTTATGTTGTCTATAAAAAGGAAGGCAAACTTTTTGAAGAAAAAGCAGGGCGTCAATATGCTGATGACATGACCCCGGCCAGGGCGGCACATATACGGTCAGAATTAATCGAAGGCAAAAGATTAACCCGAAAGGCGAAACGTAAACAAGAGCATGCCCTCAAAGAGGCTGAGGCCGACAAGTTGACAATCCAAAGGCTTTTTGATGAATATATCAAAGGCAGGACACCTGGCAAAAGTCTTAAAACTGATTTAGGCCGATATGAAAAGTATTTGAAAGCCCCTTTTGGTGATACCGAACCTAAAAATATTTTAGCCTTGGATATTGACCGGCTTAGAATAAAGCTTTTAAAAGAGAAATCACCGCAAACCGTAAAACATGTTCTTAACCTTCTCACCTGGATCGCAAACTTTGGTATTAAAAAAGGTTTATGTCCTGGGCTTCCCTTCCGTATCAAAAAACCTACAGTCTCAAACCTGGTTACTGAAGATTTAACATCTGAACAAATAAAAGACTTATTGAAGGCCATTGATAACGACATACACCCGCAAGCTGGGCCTATAATGAAACTTGCGCTATTTTCTGGAATGAGAAGATCCGAAATGCTGAAACTGAAATGGGAACACGTTAATTTTGACCGTGGATTTATAAATATTGTAGATCCCAAGGGCGGCACTGATCAAGTAATCCCCCTGAACGATGCCGCAAGAGAACTGCTTAAAAATCACCCACGAACGGAAAGCCCTTTTATATTTCCGGGACGTGAGGGCAAGCAGTTAGTAAATATTTCAAAACCCATAAATAAGATAAAAAGAAAAGCTGGATTGCCTGCAAAGTTCCGGCCCTTGCACGGCCTTCGCCATGTCTTTGCGTCAATGCTTGCCAGTTCAGGCAAGGTCGATATGTACACCCTCCAGAAACTGCTAACCCACAAAGGCCCTGCAATGACACAGAGATATGCACACCTGCAAGACGAAACACTTGTGGCAGCTTCAAATCTGGCCGGTAATATCGTTGCCGATGCTGTAAAAAATATATCCAAAATCGGAAGACCGTGAACCTTTAAAGAAGTAAATTCCCCCCTTATTTTTTTAGTAAATACCACACCCCAGTCCTTAATTTAGACAAAATACCATACTTCTTTTTCCTTTGCTTTACCCTATATTATTTCAATTTCTATTATCTGCTTGATATTATTAGCCTTATAGGTTTTCAACTGCCAAAATATTGCAAAGTAAAACAGTGATCTTCAAAAAAAGATTGAAACAATCATTTGTTTTCATCATTTTGGGAGAAAAGAAAACAAATTTGATGGGGTGAATGTCTATGAAAAAGTATATTAACGAAAAACAAGTCTGCGAAATAACATGCCGTGCCTTGCAAACCTTGCGCAACGATAGACATTGCGGCAGGGGCTTCCCTTACGTGAAGATGGGGCGGTCAGTCAGATATCTATTGCAGGATGTTCTTGATTGGATGGAAGCACACAAGATCGAAACCGGTGCGCTGTAGGCAGAGGCAAAAAAATTTGACCTTTTGACTTCTACACTTGGACTTTTAAATGAAGATATTAAGAACAAAAAAATTGATGCAGATGACGGGATTGAGCAGTAAAACCATTTCCCGATATGTCAAGGCTGGCTGGCTACCAGTGCCACAGTTTAAGTCTTTTGGCCGATATGGCGCAAGTAATTACTGGCCGGAAACAACCATTGAGCGGCTCTTGACGATAAAAAGCTTAAAAAAGACAGGATACAAAAATGTTGATATTAATGAAATTTTGAAGGGAGTTTTATAATGTATGAGCCTAATATAAGAGTTTTGACGGAAGAAGAACAGGCCGAAGCACGGCGGCAAAAGGGGCTGCCAGGTGTGAAATTGTCTAAACATAATAAATATTACTGCGAAAAAAAATTAGCCGACACATGCCAGCATATTTTCTATGACAACCGCGAGTCTGGCCGGTGCGGTATTGATGAGGGTAAATTTTTTATTGAAATTTATAGTCTCAATCTTGAAAGAATGAATTTGCTTGCTTCCCGAAGTTCGGACAGCAGCTTTCACAAATTTTTGCAAGATTGCTATGATGCGGTTTGCAAAATCCACGAGAAACGCCTTGAGGCGGCAGTGGTGGCTGTAAAAACCGAAGAGGATTTTTTAAAACTTCGAGAAGATGCCTTAAGAACTTTGGAGAAAAATCTTTCAGAAATGCGGGCAGATCAGCAGCTTGCACAATCTCAGAAATTAAAAAGGCCGGGAAAGCCTTTCGATAAAGGCGATTTAAAAACTTGGTGTTCTCTTTCCTTTGAAGACGCACAGGACAGTAAGGATAGACTGGTCGAGAAAAAAGTTGCTCTTTTGAAAAAAATAAATGAATAGGGGGTTTGAGAAAAAATTATGAAGGATAACATACCTATTGAAAAACAGATCCAAAAGCTTACGGCTGAACTGGAAGTATTCCAAACGGAAGTAAATGCGCTTGAGGTTAAGCTTGAGGCGGCTTCGGATGAATCGGAATATAAAAATATCCGCTTAAGTTTCGATTATAATAAATTGCAGGTTGAAAAATTACAGAAGAAAATTGAAAAATTGGAGAATGAGAAAATTGAGATTGAAACACAATTGAAAGACTTGGAACGGCAAATATCCGTTTTAAATTGTGTTTTGGATTTTTACCAACTTCAGAAAGAGGCAAAAAACTTTGAAGACAGAAAGGCACGGGCGGTCGAAAGGGTTTTAAAAGCAATAAAAGACCGCGAAGGGCTTATAGCGATGAGGGAAAATCTTAATAAACAATGGACGGCCTTAATAGGAGAAGACAAAGAACTTTGCGAACGCCTGCCGTTAAAGGCTTCGGCTGAAATATATTTTATTTAGGAGGTTTTAAAAATTATGCAATTATATGATTTGATGATTAATTCTGCCTGGGCTATCACCCCTGACAAACTGGAAGAAATTTTACAAGTGGTTGAAGCTAAACAGCTTGGCGAATTGAAGGATATAGAAGCAAAACTATCGCTGGCAGATGCGGGCCAAGCGGAAAATAGATATAAGGTCGAAAACGGCATTGCATTTATAAAAATTTACGGCACGTTGGCAAAAAGAATGAATATTATAGCGGCTGCAAGTGGTGGCACGAGTTACGAAATTGCGGGCAGGGATTTTCAAAAAGCTCTTGCAGATCCGGCGGTTGAAACGATTTTACTTGATGTGGATTCTCCAGGGGGCAACGTAAGTGGTTTGATGGTTTTCACTAACCTAATCTATGAATCAAGGCTTAAAAAGCGAATAATTGCTTTTTGCAATGGCCTCGCAGCTTCAGCGGCGTATTTTATTGCTTCCGCAGCACACGAAGTAATTATTTCCGACAAATCGGCGCAAGCTGGAAGTATCGGCATTATCGGTCTGCACATGGATCGTTCAGCAGCATACGAACAAAAAGGACTCAAACCCACGGTGCTTAAAGCTGGCAAATTCAAAGCAGTTGGCAATGAGTACAACCCATTGAGTAAAGATGATGAAAAAAATATCCAAGGCAAACTTGATTTTTTATATGGACTGATGATCCAGGACATTGCAAGAAACCGGGGCGTGACTGCCGATGTTGCGGACAAACAAATGGGTCAGGGGCGTCTTTTTATCGGGGAGCAAGCAATAGATGTGGGTTTGGCGGATCGGATTGAATCATGGGATAGTTTGTTGACTCGTCTGAAAGGCAAATATTCCGGCACTATAAAAACCGAAAGGAACATTACTGCCATGAATAGCTTAAAAGCGGTTGCCGAAGATATCCAGAGAGCAAAGGATTTGCCGGAGTTGAAGGCTCTTGAAGATGCTTGCCTCTTGCATTTCAGCGAGGAAGCAAAGACAGCTTCAAACTGGCTTCAGGAAGAAAAAGCAAAAGGCATAAGCCGCAAAGTCACGGAGTTGGCCGATATACGGCGCAGGCAGATTTTGACAATGCCCAAAATGCAGGAATCAAAAGCCGATTATGAAATCGGCCAGATGATCGGCCAAGGCAAATAAGTTATGCATGGGCGTACCGGATGCGCCAATGGGCGCAGCTGTTTCTGTTCGTGGGAGCCGTTACAGCTGCTGCCTTTAAAAGGGCTGGGCCGTTTTCATACGTCAACGGCCTCTCCCTATCACTTTTAAAATGCAAAGGAGATTGAGTATGCTTTATAATCTAAACAAATTTGAGCTCGAAAAAATCGCCGGAATTTACAAAATCGACGTCAACCTTTTAGTCGAAAAACTTGAATTGCAGGACGATATCCTTGACTTTGTTGCCTTTGAATCAGGGGTGAAAGTCGAAACAAAGAGCGGGCAATGCCTGATTTTGCGCCTAAAAAATAGACTATAATCTGAACGTGGGATGGGACTTCGGCCAGTTTATTATCCCTCCTTGGGCGGCGATTAGGGTTCACCTCCGAATGACCGCCCATCCGTGACGAATCGGACTGTTTCTGGTTCGGTTCGTCACAACAACAACAACAAAAGGAAAGGAAAATTTCCATTATGGGACTTACAGAAAAAATAACGATATTTTCAAGTAGAACAATTGCAAAGAATGCGAGTATTGTTCTGGCCACTCCAATATATCTTGGCAAATGTGGGCCGAAAACAAAATATTTTGCTGATCTTAATGCTTCCGGCGGCGGCAACGTAGCAGTGACATATCAAGTGGGCGATACACCTGACGAAACATTTTATACTCCTGCAAATGCAACGGCTATTCATACTTCTTTTAAATCAAGTGTCGGAAATGCAAGCCGTGACAGGTTCAATGCTTCGATTATTAGCACTGTATGGGCGAAATTCAAAGCGAAAGAAGCAAATGCGTCCCCGGTTGTGCTGAATATGGATTTAATAATTTCTAAAAATTGACATTCAAGATTTGAATTTTAGCTAATCCCGCACGGGAGGCAAAGCAATTAATTCTTGGGGTTCGCCCGGCGGCGTTAATGGGCACGTAAGGCCACACACTTGCGCGCCCACCCCAAAAACTGACCCGTGTGGAGGTTATAATTATGAAAAAAAATAATGTGAAAAAATTAAATTTTAATTTTGACGAAAATCCGGAAGAGAAGACTTTAAATTTTGTGCAAAACAGCAAAGGCAGTATTGATGCCTTAAAATCAATGCTTCCGGGCATCCCGGAGGCTGTTAAGAACTTACGCAAAGAATCGGAAAACAGCCTTTGCGGGCCTTGCCCTAAATGCGGCGGAAATGATCGTTTTGTTTTTAGAACAGATCAACAACGATTTTGGTGCCGTCAATGTAATGAAAAAGGGGGCGATATAGTTGATTTTCATGCCTGGCTTGCAGATACGAATATCAAGGAGCTGTTTAAAAGATACATGCCTGGTTTAAAGTTGGTCAAAACTACTTACAAGAAAACAAACCCGTTTGAGCATTACGAGTTGGGATCTCCGATTGAAAAATATCCTTATGTAAACGCAAATGGCAAAGTTCTTTATTACAACTGTAGGTTTGAGCCTAAGACCTTCAGACAATGCAGTGCGGATGGGCTGAAATGGTCAACTAAAGGTATTAAACCGAAAGTGCCTTACAACCTGTTAAAGGTTATTGATGCAGAAACCGTCTTTGTTTTTGAAGGTGAAAAAGATTGCAATAATGCGGGAAGGCTGAATTTCACAGGTACTTGCAATGTTGCCGGGGCCGGGAACTGGTCTGAGGATTTAAATCAATATTTCAAAAACAAGAAAGTTATACTGGTGCCAGACAATGACAAACCCGGATGCGAGCATATTGAAAAAGTTTTTCAAAATATAAAAAACATAGCAAAGAATATTCAGTTACTGGAATTGCCTGGATTGTCTGAGGGGGGCGATTTTTCTGACTGGCTTGACAGTTTTGACGACTTGGACGAAGCAGCGGAGCGGTTTTCAATTTTAATTGAAAATGCCGAAATTTATGAACCGCCTAAAAAAATCACTATTAATGATATAATATTATCAGCAAATGAATTTTATAAAATAGACGTGCCGGAAAAGCAGGAGCTTTTATTTCCGTGGTTAAAAGAAGATTCGATTAATCTTATATCAGGATGGAGGGGATGCGGCAAAACCTGGCTTGCCCTTGGAATACTGGACGCAGTTTCAAGAGGTTCAAATTTTGGCCCTTGGGAGTGCAAAAAATCAGTTTCCTGCTTGTTTCTGGATGGTGAAATGACAATCAGAGACGATCGGGATCGAATCGAAAATTTAAAACTTCATTCAGCCCGTAAAAATCCACTGCTTTTTTATTCTGATGCTTATGCAAATTCAATGGGACTGCATAGGGCGTCACTTGTTGATGTTGACTGGCGAAACCTTATGAAGGAAATTTTAATAAGCAGGCATGTCAAATTGTGGGTAGTTGACAATATCGCAAGCTTAGCGCCTGGTCTTGATGAAAACGCTAAGCAGGATTGGGATATTATAAATCAATGGCTTTTAGAGTTAAGATTTTGTGGAATCAGCACAATTTTATTGCACCATGTATCTAAAGATGGACGGCAAAGGGGGACTTCCGCACGTGAGGACAACCTTGACACAAGTATAATGCTGAAAGCTCCTTATAATTATGTCCCTGAAGATGGGGCACGTTTTATATTGCAATTTGGTAAAAATAGAGTTGATACAAAATGTTTGCATTTATTATCGGATCAAGAGTTTAAACTTACCCTTGACGAGAATAAAAACCATATTTGGACATACGGAAATATTAAGGCGGAAACTAAAACCGAAATATTAAAATTGCTTGACGAAGGATTATCACAAACAGAAATTACAGATATATTAGGAATTGACAAGGCATATATCAGCCGTATCCGTAAAAAGGCTATTAAAGATGGTTTGCTAAGTCAAAAAAACAAACTCACGCAATCAGGATTTATGACCGCAAACGGATAAGAATTTTAGTCAACTTTTTAGTCAACTGAGTCAACCGAGTTGACAAGTCAACAAGCTGGTCAACTTTAGTCAACTGGTATTATATAACATATTGTTTTTACTTTAAATAATAACAAGAATTTTAGTCAACTTTTTTATTCCAAACCAGTTGTTGACAACCCCCCCCTCTGGGGGTTGTCAACTGGTCAACTAATTGTATTTTATGATTCGAATCTTCGTAGCAAAACATATCAATTTTATAACATTTTACCGCAAGGACAAAAACAAATCGCGGTTAACATGTTTTCCTGCTAAAAACTCCCGAAATTAATATTTATATTTTCCTGCCAGGATATGGAAGATATTTTTAAAATATGCCCGAATCCTGCTTTATAATCTTATACAACCTTATGTTTCATTTTGAAACACTTTGAAAGGGTGTGATAGGCAAAACCCATCATAACAGTTATAATTATACTTAATTATAGCTAATTATGCGACTTTTGGCACACAAAAACACAATATATAGTAACTGATTTAAAGATATATCAATATATTGTGTTTAGTTTTTTTTATCCTTACGTCATTAACCTTGTAGTGATACCGGAAAGAAACATTTTATATTTGTGATCTTAGTTTTTTGTATTGCATAATATTCGTTGACCTGAATAAAATAAACGGCTATTTGTTTTTTTATCGGACATTATAAGCACTTTCCCAAAGCCTTTATTTTCAACGTTTAGCAGCCTGCAATTTACGAAAGTTTACATAATAGCTGTTATCGGACGGCAAATGCTTTATTTTACTGCTTTGTAACTTGTCAATATCATTAAACATATTACTACCTATCCCTTATAAAGTCTTTGTCTTCAGCATTCCTTTGTAATACTATGTATTGTAAGGCTTTACAGCGGATTATAGGTATAGCAAGGCTTTACAAGGCTTGTCGTTATTATACTAAACAATTATAATAAGTTAGTTTGATAGCTATGTAAAAACATGGTGATAATTGATAAATTTTACTGTTTTGGTTTTTTGGGAAAAAGATGCCGGATAGGTGATCTTTTTATCTGTGATCAAGAAGGTTAAACAGGTTTATTATATCTGTCTTTATCTTGATAACAAGATCAATAATAAACAAAAGGCATATATAAACTCAATAGGTATATACCCTTTATGCCTGCCTATAAGCAGCCTGTCCCTGGCTATACAGCTTAATGATTGCAACAGACAGGCAAGGGCAGGATGCAGAGATAATAAACATATCAAGGCATGGTCGGTCGGCTTTGATACTGGAGGGTATCAATACAACAGGGACAGAGCGAGTCCAAGGGTAAAACCTTATGGGTATTATGGTTACACTTAAAGAACCATATACTTGCTATAGATAGCAGTTCAGGTGGTTAATGAAATATTATAACCCGTCTTGACCTTCAGGCATTCCATGACTACAAAATAAACAATACATTATAACTACTTGATATATAAATATATAATATACCCACCCCTTTGATTTTTGTCAACTTGACACACATCTTGCAATACTGCACCCCTCGAAATTCCGGCAATTTCTGAAAAATCGACTTGTCGCAACCCCTTGTTTTAATGCCATTTCTTTTATAAAAATTCTGTTTGTAGTCAATCTGGCGGTTGCTGTCTTTGCTTTGTATTGTAGTCAATTCAAAATCACGTTTAACATGCTGTAATTATGATGTTTTAGTATATCTGCAAGGTTAGTAGGGATGCCGGAAATTACAGCCCTAAAACAAGCTTATTATTCAGTAATATCAAGCCATTAAGTCTTATATGCTTGCTGACTACTGTTTTTTAATAAGATCGGACTGATTGCAGCTATTGTTTAGCTAAAAACAGGCTTAAAAGTGAATATAAACTTACTGTAACCCCTTATCAATAAAGGCTTTCCGGCGTTTTTCCGATATTATGATAGTTATTACAGAAATATGGTTAAATCGGGGGTTCAGATTCAGCCAACCTATTGAGATTACAGAATATCTATGGCGTAAAAAATGTATTTAGGAAAAGGTGGTTTTGATGTTTTGGCTGAAATTATCTTTTTCTTTCGATAAAAAGGGTTATTTTATAGTTATAGCAGGTTAAAAAATTGCTTTTACCTGATAATGAGATTATAATATTAAGATAATTCAGGAGGTCGCGGCATGAAAAAGTTTTTATTTCTTATTATTTTAATGATTTTCTTTTGTGCCGAAGGTGTTTTTGCAGGTGAAACAATAAGGCAATATGACCAGCAACACAATTTGACCGGTTATACAGTTATTGAGGACAGCAAAGAAACACACTTTGATAAAAACTGGAATAGAACCGGCCACAGCATTTATAAAGATGACGAGGTTGTTAAATACGATCAAGATCAAAACAGAACCGGCAAAACTGTTTGGGATAATAACACCGGCACAACTTATGACCAAAACGGAAACCGAACCGGATATATTAAAAGGCAAGATGGCAAAGAAACCTTTTATGATAAAAACTGGAGGCGGGAAGGGTATAAAAAATAAAATACAGGCGATTTTGCTTTGTTACTTCCTTTGTTAGTACCGAAATATATAAATGGGAGGAAACGAACAATGAAAAAATTTTGGGTGTTTTTTTCCGCAATATTGATTGTGATAGGTTCCGTGGGATCTTCGGAGGCAGTTCTTATCCTTGAAGATGATTTTAATAATGGGGTTTTAGGCCCAGCTTGGACAATCTCTTTTGAGAATGCTGCGGGTTGGGATTATAGTGAATCAGGCACAAACCTTATTGTTACAGATGTCCAGGATATTGATGTAAGTTCTGGCCCTGTTACTCCTTGGGGTATAGTAAATCTTTCAAGAACTTTTTCCCCGCTTTCTGATTTCCATATAGATTTTAATATTTCATGGGATTCCCAAAACAGCCAAGGGCAAGAGACGGTTCTTGCTATGCAAGCTGTTTTTATAGAGCTTTTTGATACACAGAACAAATTTTTAACCGCAATAGGATATTGTGATCCATGGGCTATGGATTTCGGAATAGGGCTTATTTCTGTGGGTGGTAGATATCGAGAAGGTGTTTATATACGTGGTGATTATTTTCCTCAAGCAGGATCAGCAGATATAGATATTATACAGGAAGGCAACACGATTGAATATTTATGGAACAATTCATCACTATTAACACTACCAGCGATCACTTCTATTGGTGGAGTTAATATATCATTCTGGCATTATGCCTATAATGGTGGTTGGGGTACTTCCTATTTTGGATCTGAGTCCATTGACTTGGTAAGAGTAGCAGCAGGCACTCCGGTGCCCGAACCCGCCACAATATTTCTTGTAGGTTCTGGTTTGTTTGGTTTTTCAAGGTTCAGGAGGAAGGTTAAAAAATAACAGATCACAATAGGCGAGCCTAAAAATCAAAGCCCGGATTCCAGTGATGGAGCCCGGGTTTTATTATCTGGCCTTCAAAATAAGTGAGATGGTTAATCTTAAGCAAGATGGCGGGGCCTTAAATCTTTTTGTATTTTCTTTAAAGTTTTTTCTGTGATATTATTAACGTTAAAGCTTTTAAAAATCGAAGCTGTGGCTCCCCGTGCGAGTTTATCCATATCTTTAGAGGTTAGGGCTGTCTTGTCCAGCTTTATCGGATTAAGACAAGGATCTTCAAAGGCTGGGTAAGAATTAATAAACACAGGTAACCCCCCGTCTTGATAAAGAACGAACCCTTTTATATTTACTATTCGGATTTTAATAAAGGCGGTGGCATTAAGATGTTGTGCTAATGTGCCAGCAAAGTTAAAAATGTCTCTGATAGTATTATTAATGGAATTGATTCCAATTTGGTTTTGCTTTTCGGCCTCAATTGAAAGGAAATGCACAAATTGACCGTTGCTGTGAAATCGCCAATATTCAATGAGTTCATTGTTATCCTGTGAATCTATCCAGTTTGTTCCTTTACCGTCTGTTCCTTTATTGTGACTATAAGAGCCTTGTGTTAAGTTTACATGAGGACGATAATAACCTGCCGAAATATAGGAACATGATCTTATTGTTTCCCAGTATGTCTCAAGACTTAAAATATGATTAGGATCAGCGTTAAAAGTATTATCAAACCTTAAGTCTATATACCAATGCGGGATGTTTTTCAGCGGTGATGTATCATGCAAATCTTGTGCTTGCTTGTCAAATTTCTCCAGAGCTACACACTCGTTACACTTTTTGCAATATCTTGTTGGTTCTTGATAATCCGATATGGGCCAGTTAGAGCATTCCTTATGCGAATGCCATGTGTCACTATCTTTTTTTCTTCTGTAGGTTGCCATAATTGATTACCCACAAATTGTTTTTATAGGTTGGAAATGAGGTTGGAATTTGAATTTTACCCATTTAAAAAGGGATTGTTAATTGTTCGTAACCCCTTGACTTTATTATGGCGGGAGTGACGAGACTTGAACTCGCGACCTCCGGCTTGACAGGCCGGCGCTCTAACCAACTGAGCTACACCCCCAAGAAAAGCTTCACTTTTATCATTAGCTAACAGCTAATAGCTATTGGCTAAAGGTAAATGGCTATAGGCCATTTGTGGTAGGCGGAACAGGGCTTGAACCTGTGACCCTCGGCTTGTAAGGCCGATGCTCTCCCAGCTGAGCTACCCGCCCTGATGAGACTTAAAGATTCCCGACATGTGGTTTTCTCGTCGAAAAAATACTGCTAACAATATAATAAAATAATGTCAAGGTTAAACCTAAATTAAAACCGGTCTGCCCTCCGGGTTTTCGGGCGGGTTTTCGGACATTATCTGGTAAGATATATAATCCTTTTTAAAAAGGGTATCACCTTCATTAAGTATCAAGGCATTGGATAGTACATCATCCATGTGTTCTGCTAATATAATTTCTATCTGTTTTAATATAGAAGGTGGTATATCCCTGATATCTTTTTCATTGTCTTTTGGGATAATAATCTTTTTAATACCTCCTCTATGAGCGGCCAGAATTTTTTCCTTTAATCCTCCGATAGGAAGAATCCTGCCACGCAGGGTTATTTCACCGGTCATGGCAATATCACGATATACCGGTTTTCTGATAAGGGCTGACACAATAGATGTGCATATTGAAATGCCTGCTGAAGGTCCATCCTTGGGGATGGCTCCCTCTGGAACATGTATATGGATATCGCATTTTTTATAAAATTTATTGTCAATCATAAGGCTGTCGGCGCGTGAACGGATATAACTTACCGCTGCCTGGGCGGATTCTTTCATAACATCGCCTAATTTGCCGGTCATTATCAGATCTCCTTTTCCCGGCATAATCAGGGTCTCAATGCAAAGGAGCTCTCCTCCCACCTGCGTCCAGGCAAGTCCTGTAACAATACCGATCTGATCCTTATCCTCAAGCTGACCATGTTTGAACGGTGGCGGCCCCAAATGTTTTTCAACCGACTTTGTTGTAATATTATGTGTGTTGCGGTTTTTATTTTTTACAAATTCGCGCGCAATCTTCCGGCAGATAGAAGATATTTCACGCTCGAGATTTCTGACACCCGCCTCACGTGTATATCGCTGCACAATATAAAGGATCGAATTTTGGGAAAACTTAACATCCTTATCTTCAAGTCCGTTCATTTTCAGCTGTTTTTTAATAAGAAACTCTTTGGCAATATTATATTTTTCATATTCGGTATAGCCTGCAAGGCGTATTATTTCCATCCTGTCCTGTAATGGAAGCGGTATGTCCGGCAAAGTATTGGCTGTGGTTATAAAAAGGATGTCTGAAAGATCGTAATCCATATCAAGATAGTGATCGTTGAAGCTGAAATTTTGCTCAGGATCAAGCACCTCGAGAAGTGCGGCAGAAGGATCACCCCTGAAGTCCATACTCATTTTATCAACTTCGTCAAGACAAAAGACAGGATTGTTCACACCGGTCTTTTTTAATGACTGAATTATTTTTCCGGGCATAGCGCCGATATAAGTACGCCTGTGTCCGCGTATTTCAGCCTCATCCCTTACACCACCAAGGGAAAGGCGTATAAATTTTCTTCCTGTAGCCCTTGCAACAGATTTTGCCAGCGAAGTCTTTCCCACGCCTGGTGGCCCGACAAAGCATAGTATAGGCCCCCTTATCTTTTTAACCAGCAATTGAACGGCTAAATATTCCAGTATGCGTTCCTTTGGCTTTTTCAGCCCATAATGATCCTCGTTTAGAATTTTTTCAGCCTCTTCGATGTCATTACACACTTTGCTCTGTTCGAACCAGGGGAGGCTGATTATCCATTCAATATAGTTTCGAACAACCGTTGCTTCGGCCGACATCGGAGTCATCATCTTGAGCTTTCTAAATTCCTGCCTGGCTTTACCTGAAGCCTCTTTTGACATTCTTTTCCGTTTAATCTGCTTTTCAAGCTCCTGCAGCTCATCAACAGCGCCTTCGTCAGCTCCTATTTCCTTTTTAATGGCACGCATCTGTTCATTCAGATAATAGCTCTTCTGGGTCTTTTCCATCTGATTCTTAACCCGTTTTTTTATCTTTTGATCCATCTTGAAGATATCTATTTCCATCCTTATAAGGCCCAGGAGAAGGGAAAGCCGTTTTGAAGGTGATATTGTTTCCAGCAAACGTTGTTTATCATTCATTTTAAAAGAAAAATGGGTTGCCACGGTATCGGCTAGTTGTGAAGGGTCCGAGATGGAAGCAGCATTATCCACCAGGTTTTTTGAAATGCTCTTGTTTAGTTTGGAATATTCTTCAAAACTTTGAACAACGGCTCTGTTCAGGGCCACAATCTCAGGAGTTGATACTTCAGGTTCAATGACAGGTTCTATTTCTACAAGGAAAAAGTCTTCATTTTTAACAAAACGAATAATACGGGCTCTGGTTTGTCCCTCAACCAATGCCTTTACCGTGCCATCAGGCAGCCTGAGAAGTTGAAGCACATCTCCAATGGCGCCGATTGAAGAAATATCTTGTGGGCGAGGATTGTCAATGTCCATCTTTTTCTGGGTAGCAAGAAAAACCTTTTTATCGCGATTCATCGCATCGGAAAGGGCCTGTACAGATTTTGCGCGTCCTACAAATAAAGGTGAAACCATGTGGGGAAAGACCACAATATCTCTCAGAGGCAACAGGGGGAGAATTAACCTTGACGATACCGGTTCATCATCTTTGAATATTTTTTGTAAATTAATCATAAATTTTTATGCTTAAGCCCGTTTTTTTGTTTGTTCATACAGAAGAATAGGATCTTCCTTGTTTAAAATCACATCTTCACCAACAACACATTCTTTTATACCTTTGATGGAAGGAATTTTATACATTATATCCAGCAGACAATTTTCCAGAACAGATCGAAGCCCCCGAGCTCCGGATTTTTGCTTCAAAGCCTCATTTGCAATGGCTGAAAGAGCGCTGTCCGTAAATCTCAGGGTTACGCCCTCGATCTCAAAAAGCTTTTTAAACTGCTTGATCAGGGCGTTTTTAGGCTCGATCAATATTTTAATCAAGGAAGATTCGTCCAGTTCGTCAAGAGTTGTTATAACAGGCAGGCGACCGAGAAATTCAGGAATCAACCCGTACTTGATCAGGTCTTCAGGTTGAATCAGCTGCAGGGTTTCACCAATTTTTTTATCTTTTTGTTTGCTGATGTTGGCGCCAAAGCCCATAATTTTAGATCCTAAACGCCGCTGAATTATCTTTTCGAGATTATTAAAAGTTCCTCCGCAAATAAAAAGAATATCAGAGGTGTCGACCTTGATAAAATCCTGTTGAGGATGCTTTCTTCCTCCTTTGGGAGGCACACTGGCGGTAGTTCCTTCAATGATTTTTAATAATGCCTGCTGCACCCCTTCACCTGAAACATCCCGTGTAATGGAAGGGTTATCCGATTTAAGCGCAATCTTATCGATCTCATCAATATAAACAATACCGCGTTTAGCTTTTTCCACATCATAATCGGCATTCTGGAGCAAAGAAACTATGATGTTTTCAACATCTTCACCAACATAGCCGGCTTCCGTCAGACTTGTAGCATCAGCTATTGTAAACGGGACATTTAAAAACCTGGCAAGGGTTTGAGCCAGCAGAGTCTTGCCGCATCCGGTTGGCCCAATAATAAGGACGTTGCTTTTTTGTATTTCAACATCGCTCATAGTAACCGCGCTATCAAGCCTTTTGTAATGGTTATAGACAGCGACGGCGAGGATTTTTTTTGCCCTGTCCTGTTCAATCACGTAATCGTCAAGCATGGCTTTAATCTCTTTTGGAGTAAAGTTTTGCTCAATATCGGTCTTCTTTTTTTCAGTTTCTTCATCGATTATTTCGCCGCATAATCGTATGCATTCATCGCATATATAGACTGCGGGTCCTGCAATCAACTTTGTAACCTCAGTCTGTTTTTTACCGCAAAATGAGCAGAAAAGATTATTGTTTGGACCCCTTTTTTTTGCCATTTTACGCCCCTCCAGTCTTTTTTATTTGATCGAAATCATCCCTGTCGGTGATCACGTGATCTATGATTCCGTATTCTTTTGCTTCTTTACCGGACATAAAAAAATCGCGGTCAGTATCAATGCGTATTTGCTCTAAGTTCTTGTTTGTGTGAAATACCAGTATATCATTCAAGGTATCTTTCATCCGAAGTATTTCTCTGGCCTGTATAGCAATATCAGATGCCTGCCCCTGGAATCCGCCCATTGGCTGGTGGATCAAAATCCTGGAGTTGGGAAGGGAATATCGTTTCCCTTTTGCGCCTGCGGCGAGTAAAACCGCGCTCATGCTGGCGGCCTGGCCGACACATACCGTGGCAATAGAAGGTTTAATATATTGCAGTGTGTCATATACGGCAAGACCCGCTGTTACAACTCCGCCAGGCGAATTAATATAAAAATTTATATCCTTGTCAGGATCTTCAGACTCAAGAAACAGTAGCTGGGCTATTAAAAGATTTGCAATTTCATCGGTTATCGGAGAGCCTAAAAAAATTATTCTATCCTTGAGAAGCCTTGAATAAATATCATATGCCCGTTCCCCTCTGCTGCTCTGTTCTATAACCATCGGTATTAACGGCACGAATATTCTCCTTTCAAATTAATTAGTTTCATCCTTAGCCTCTTGCTTTTTCTGCTCGGCTTCAGGTTCAACATTTTCAATAATGCTATTTTCAATAATAAGCTTGATTGATTTTTTTTCAAGGAGTGTATTTTTAAATAATTCCAGATTATCCTTGTTCTGTTTATAGAAGCTGCTTATTTCTTCAAGCGGTTTATTAAAAACCCTGGACATCTCCTCGAAGCCGTTATTAATTTCTTCATCAGAAAGGGTCAGGTTTTCCTGCTCAATCAACTTGTTTAATATTAAATGACGCTTAACCTGTTTTATTGCCGTATCCCGATATTTTTCTGAAAGGTTCTCTTTTGAAAGGCCCAGGTTTTCCATTGAGGTGTTGCTGTTAGCAAAAGACCTTTCAATATCTGAAATAATACCATCCAGCTCATATTCAACCATTGTATCCGGCACTTCAAACCCCTTTTTTGCTATCAATGCCGTAAAGATCTGTTCGTTAAGCTCCTGCTCGGTTCTTTTTCCATAACCCTGCTGCAGGTTATCGGAAATTGCATTTTTCAGTTGATCCAGTGTTTCATACTTGCCGAAATTCTTGGCAAATTCATCATTTATTTCAGGGAGCACCTCTTCTCTGATTTCATTGAGTTTAACATGAAAGCTTATATCAAGATTAGCCAGTTCCTTGTTAAAATAATCTTCAGGAAAATGTATGTTTATTTCCTTGCTCTCACCAGGATTCATGCTGATCAGTTGTTCGTCGAATTCCTTGAAAATTTGACCATTGCCGACCTTTAATGTAAAATTTTCCGTCTTTTGAGTTTCGGCAAATGGTTTTCCGTCTTTAAAACCTTCATAATCTATGAGGGCAAAATCCCCTTTTTGAACCGGCCGAGTTTCTTCGACCGTCTTTTGCTGAGCCAGGTTTTTCTGCAGCATCTTGAGCTGTGTAGATATTTCTTCATCACTTACACTGTACAGAGTTTTTTTGAGTTTTAACCCTTTAAAATCGAGCTTGTCAATTTCCGGTTGTATCTCGACTATTGCATCATATTTATAAGGTTCTTTTGTGTTAAGTTCAGGTGGATCAATTTCCGGGGTTCCAATAACCTTAAGATCTTTTTCCTTGATCGCATTAATTAATGAGTCCTGAAGCAATTTAGATGATACATCTGAATGCACATCTTTTTTAAATAATCTTTCCAGAACCGAGCGGGGCGTTTTACCTGGGCGATAACCTTTTATCTTTGCGGTTTTTTTGAGGTTTTTATAGGCATGGTCCAGTTCCTGGACAACCATATCATTTGGGATTTCAATATGAAGTTTCTTTTTTACACTGTTAATATCTTCTACAATAACTTGCATAATTTTCCTTTCTCAATTAACTATCAAAAATTATATTCGATTTTCAGGCAATTACATTTTATTTTTAACTGGTGCGAAAGGGGAGATTTGAACTCCCACTCTGTTCCCAGAGCTGGATCCTAAGTCCAGTGCGTCTACCAATTCCGCCACTCTCGCAGGTTGCAATTATTTCATCTGCAGATTAAAGCTGGTTGCAAAAACCTTGATTTAATAATCAATATATATATAATAAGAAAAATATTATCAAACAATATATGATGAATCTGACTTTTTACGAATTCATCATATATGTGTCAAGGCAAAATTGATGCGCTTATCTTTTATGTTTAATATTATTACACCAAATCGGATGAAACTATTATTTGCATTAATAATCTGTTTGTTAATATCTTTATGCTTTCTGACGACCAATGGAAATGCAAATTCTAATTTATTTAACCACGAAAAGAAGATTATTGTTTTAGACCCGGGACATGGGGGGCATGATAAAGGCGCCCGGGGAGCGGATGGAGCATTTGAAAAGACAATAACTCTAAGCCTTGCCAGAATGATTGCAACCGAACTTGGGAGTAAGTACAGTGCGTCTTTAACCAGGGCGGATGATTACCTGCTTGGCATACCGGACAGAACTGCCGTTGCAAACCATATGGAAGCAGACCTGTTTGTCAGCATACATGTCGGTGGAAGTTTTCTTCATAAAGCAAGCGGAATAACCATATATTATTTCAAAGAAATGTCGGGTTCTGATATAACTTTTAACGGTGCAACATCAGAGACTTATAATTCAGGCAACGACCGGACAACCTGGGATGATATTCAAAAAAGGCATATAGCGAGAAGCAGAGCCTTGGCTGAATCAATGCAAACTCAGATTAATGACAGAATAAAACATATGGAAACCAGGATAGACGTGGCGTCGCTTGTAGCGCTGTCAGGGGCGGATATGCCTGCTGTACTTATTGAAATCGGATATTTAAGCAACCCGGGTGAAGAGAAAAAGCTGTGTGACACACAGCTTTTGTCTGAATTTGCGGAGGCAATAAGCAGGGCAATAGACAAT
Source organism: Anaerolineae bacterium (assembly GCA_035529315.1). NCBI lineage: Bacteria > Bacillati > Chloroflexota > Anaerolineae > Anaerolineae bacterium. The sequence goes on along the minus strand of DATKWZ010000016.1, from coordinate 124,521 downwards.
TTTTTATCAGAAAAAAACTAATAATTATAACTTGCGTGAATAAATAAAGCATGATAGAAAAACCAATCTATTATCGGGGCGTGGCGCAGCCTGGTAGCGCGCCTGCTTTGGGAGCAGGAAGCCGGAGGTTCAAATCCTCTCGCCCCGACCAAAAATATCAGGTAGTTAGAGACCTTTGCAAAACGCCCCCTTTTGCCCAATTTCGGCGTCAGGCTCAAATTTTAAGCCTCGAAATACTCAATGTATTCCTACGTTTACAATTTTCGCCTTCCTTGAACTTAAACAAAATTGAGCATTTTTCAAAGGTCTCATTTAGGCGCCGCATTTGCGGCGTTTTCTTTTTTGTATAGCTCCACGCAAGCCCGTCAATAATATTAGGAGATATAATGGAAATAATTAATAAAAAAAGTTGTAGCGCGGCTAAAAAGCAACAAGTGAAATCTAATCATGATGCCATGGTAGATGAATCTCTAAAAAAAATAAAAAATAAAATCATTGTTATGAGCGGCAAAGGCGGTGTCGGCAAGACAAGCGTGTCTGTTAACCTTGCCATAGCCCTTGCCGACAAAGGTTATAAGGTTGGGATTATGGATGTTGATCTGCACGGGCCTGATATTCCCAGAATGCTCGGGCTTGAAGGGATGCTGACCCTGAATCAGAATCAGAAGCTTACGCCCATGAGTTTTTCTGAGAATCTCCAGGCTGTATCAGTAGAGTCTTTAACCCTAAATAAGGACGATGCGATAATATGGAGAGGTCCGATCAAACATTCTGCGATCAGACAATTTGTTGCCGATGTTGAATGGGGTGAGCTTGATTTCTTGATTATAGATTCTCCTCCAGGAACAGGTGACGAACCTCTTTCCGTTGCCCAGACTATTTCCGATGCCAGAGCAATCATAGTAACCACACCGCAGGAGGTAGCTCTTGCAGATGTCAGGAAATCAATTAATTTCTGTAAAACCGTAAAAATGGAGATTTTTGGTCTTATAGAAAATATGAGCGGTTTTACATGCCCCAATTGCGGTGAAAAACATAATCTGTTTGGATCAGGTGGTGGAGAGAAAACCGCTGAAACAGCAGGAATAGCTTTTTTAGGAAAAATTCCCTTTGACCTTAATGTTGTGTCATGTGGTGATACAGGTGTTTCTTTTCAGGAAAAATATAAAGATTCCCCGGTAACAAAGGCTTTTGCCGATATTGCCGGAAAAATGTCAAAACTTATACACTAATTGAGCCATTAAAATCATTTGAATTTGGTCTTTGCTATCAACAGTTTACGCGAATTTAGAAGGTAATTCATATTGTCAAAATAAATGAGATGTAAAACCTCTATGTGTCTGAAGAAGAAGCCAAAGAACTCATTAAAAACGTAAAAATAATTTCCGATGATGATCCTTGAAAAATTGTCAACCATTTAGAACAAGCTTTATTAAAAACCATGTCTTGTTAATCAGGTGGAGATTCAAACAAGATGACATCTTCGTCAGATTTTGATCGGAAAATCAACAACCAGCAAAAGCAGATGAAACAGCTTGCCGAGATAGGGCTGGCACTGTCTGCTGAAAAAAATATCAGCAAGCTGCTGGAAATGATTGTTGATGAAGCCAGAGATCTTTCAAATGCTGATGCAGGAACATTGTATACAGTCGATGACGACAAATTGCATCTTAGTTTTGAGATAATGCAGAATGACTCCATTGCGAACAAAATTGTCCTGCCTAAAGTTCCTCTTTATATAAGTGGACGTCCAAATCATTCCAATGTTTCATCATATACCGCTCTTACAGGTGAAACCATCAACATACCGGATGTCTATAAAGCATCAGGGTTTGATTTTACCGGCCCGAAAAAATACGATACAACCACAGGCTACAGATCAAAGTCCATGATTGTTATTCCAATGAAAAATCATGAAAATGATATTATTGGCGTGTTGCAGTTATTAAATGCCAAGAATATTAAAACAGGCAGGGTGGTGTCATTTCCCGCAAAACATGTAAATCTGATCGCTTCCCTTGCTTCGCAGGCCGCAGTTGCTTTGACCAACACACAACTCATCCAGGATCTGAAAAATTTATTCTATTCCTTTATCAAAAGCATTGCCACAGCTGTTGACGAAAAATCTCCATACACAGGAGGCCATATAAGGCGTGTCGTCTTTCTTACCATGATGATTGCAGAAGAAATAAACAAGTCTCATGATGGTCCGTTTAAAGATATTTATTTTAATGAAGATGAAATTGAAGAGTTGAGGCTTGCAGCATGGATGCACGATGTGGGCAAAATTACTACACCTGAGCACGTGATTGACAAGTCAACAAAACTCGAGACCATGTGTGACCGTATATTTCTTATTGAAACCAGATTTTATCTTATAGCCGGCTTAATTAAAAACAGATATTTAAAGCGTAAAATAGAATTACTGAAAAATGAAGAAAATTCCAGGGATAAAATAAAACGTATTGAGCAGTACCTTGGCGATGAATTAAAAATGCTTTATAATGAACTTGATTTTATCAAAGCATGTAACAATACAAAAGAATTTATGAATGATGACAAAATCAAAAGAATTAAAAATATCGCAAAAAAAACCTATTCACTAAATAATGAAGAACATTATTATCTTACTGAGGACGAGGTAAAGAATCTGTGTATTCGCAAAGGAACTCTAACCTGGGAAGAACGCAAAATTATAGAAAACCATGCTGAAATGACTCTTAAGATATTAAAACAGATCCCTTTTCCAAAAAAACTGGCAAATGTGCCGAGATACGCTGCATCACACCATGAAAAACTTGATGGATCAGGCTATCCAAGCGGTTTGACGGCAAAGGAAATGCCTTTTCAGTTGCGTATTATGGTTGTTGCTGATATTTTTGAAGCGCTGACTGCCAAGGACAGACCATATAATAAACCCAGAAAGCTCTCCCATGCGATAAAAATCATGGAGTGCATGAAAAAGGATAAGCATATTGATCCGGATATTTATGATCTGTTTGTCAAAAAACGTCTTTTTTATGACTATGCAAAAAAGGAAATGATTTCTGAACAAATAGATTTGTAGAGAAAGGTTTGCAAGGTTGACATTAACTATATTTTTTTGATATTAATTCAATAGTGATGGTCTTGTATTAAAAGTGAATAAACGTAATCATAACTCCAGGTGATTGAAATGGCTAAACTCCGATTCATTATTATTGTATTCACAGCCTTGCTCTTTGAGGCCGTCTTCTTTTCCCTTGCACCCTCACTCTTCCAACTGCATGTGCGCGATGTCTTTGCCAATGGAGAGCAATACTATATCGGCAACAGGAAATGCCGCCTCTGTCATTTCGAATACTTTAAGGAATGGGAAAAAGACCCCCATGCCAATGCCTTTGCACGGCTTGGAAGGATGAAAAACAACCCCTATTGTTTAAAATGTCACACCACCGGCTATCGCGAATCTCAGGGCTTTGTCAGCGAAAAGATTACACCGGAATTAAGGGGTGTCCAGTGCGAGGCCTGTCATGGTCCGGGCAGCAAACACAAGGATAACCCTTACGACAAGAAGGCGCTTCCGATCGGAAGAAAGATAGATTATCAAAGTGTCTGCATTAAATGTCACGATCGCAACTGGACCCCGGAATTTGATTATGAAAAATACCGGAAGCGGATTGAACACAGGGCCGAGTCTAAAGTGAGAAAAGAGGTGTCTTCTAAATGAAAAATACCAAAGAGATTAAAATCGCCTTTAGTGTCTGCATTGTTCTTTCTCTTATTATCGGCTCTATTATTTTATTAAATGTCAAAGCCATCCCGAAATATACCCATCTGGTCGACAGTGGAATACAGATAAAGGAGTTGGTCTTGGAGATGAAATTACAGGCAAATAGTTATCTCCTCTACCATCAAGAAGATGTGCCAGACAATGTTAAAGATAAGATAATCAAGTTGCGAAAGGTGCTCTCTCTTTATGAAAAAACATCATTTGCCGAAAAGCCGGAAGAGCTTTTTGAATTTCCCATCTGGGAGGAGGCTATAAACATTTATGAGCGATTGTTTGATCAGCTAGTTTTATATCATGAAGTTGTTGATAAAAACATTACCGAGATAAGAGACTTAGAAAAAAATATTCTGGCGGTCATATATTCAAAAATGAATCCCGAACGCGGCATCATTGCCCTGCAGGAAATTCGCATAAATGAAAAGGGGTACATAATCTACCGGAGTCATCCCAGATCTCCGGATGAAATCTCTTTTGAGAATAAGCGGAAGGAAGCGGTGACAAATCTTTTGATCTGGGCGCAGGATGATAAGAGGATTGATGAATTAATGAGCCAAGACAACCTGATCTTTAACGAGATTACGAAAAACTATGCGTACCTGGATAATACCTTGCATGCGCTAAACATTGAGGGTGAAAAAATAAAAAACGTGGCTGAGAATTTTTCGGAAAAAGGAAATAAAGGATTATATATTATCTATCGTAGTTGCGCTTTTTTTTCCATAATCCTTTTGATCGTATGGCTAATCATAGCCATTCCGATTGCAGCAACCATGCTTTCTTATAAGCACGGCCTCAGCGGCAAGGAATAAACCGACACATGCAATCCTCAAAAGGTATGGGCATACGGGCCAAGATTATAGCAGCTATGGTTGCATTGCTTGTCTTCATTACGCTGCTATCCTTCTGGGCCAGCTATATGCACGAAAAGAAGAGCCTTCTTACCAACATGCAGGATAATGCCGTTATCTTGAACCGCGCACTGATTATCGGTATTACAAACCAGAAAAGTATTGCCGAAAAGGTAAGCCTGCAAGCGCTTGTGGAGGAATTGTCCCTGACTGAAGGAATTTTCGGCGTATGGGTCATAGATAGTAGTGGTCGAATTACATCCGCCACATTCAGGGAGCAGGTTGGGGAAGTTGCATCTTCCTATCTTATTTCAAACGCATTACAAAAGGGTTACTATGTCAGCGGATTTGACACCAAGATGGGAGAGCAGGTCTATTCAGCGGTTTACCCTTTTAAAAGGGGGGATAAGGTTTTTGGTTTGCTGGAGGTTGCCTTTGAATTGCGCGAATATCTGTATGCGCGCCCCAAAGATCAGGTGCAACTTGCCGACCAGATGAAGAGAGACAGCCGCATTATGGCTGAATCGCTCAGTTACAGCATCGAAAACATGCAGGATGTAAACAGGCTGATTCATATTCAAAGATTAGTGGACAGATTAACATCGGAATCCGAGATTATTTCCCGGATCATGATTGTCGACGACAACAGCCGTATCATAGCGTGCAGTGATTTGAACAGGGTAGGCATGATTGCCGCTGATAAGGGGGTTAAGGCAATTATCAACGGGGCTGAAAGCTACACCAGGTTGTCGCCAGGTCAAAAAATATATATGTTTGATATGCCGCTGAGAATTGATGGTGAATTTAAAGGAGTGGTAAGCATCGGTTATGACGCAACAGCATATTATGCACGTTTGTCTGAAATCTTTCGCTTTGGTCTGCTGATCTCCGGGATGGGCATTGTCCTGGGGATATTTCTCTCCTTTCAAGTAGCCAACACCATTATTAAACCCATCCAGCGCCTGATGGAGGTTACAAAAGGACTTGCGGCAGGAGATCTTTCCCAAAGGGCTGTTGTGAATTCCAGAGATGAGGTCGGAGCTCTGGCTGCGGCTTTCAACCGTATGGCTGAAGATCTGGCGGTTTCAAAGAACAAAATAGATCAATATAGCAAAACCCTTGAAAAAAAGGTACAGCAACGCACCCAGGATTTGGAAAAAGCCAACAATGAATTAATGGTAATCCAAAATGAGCTGATGGAAACCAACATGGCTAAGTCAGAATTTTTAAGCACAGCCTCTCATGAGCTTCGAACACCCTTGACCACTCTTCTGGGATATAGCGAACTTCTCCTGACAAGAACTTTAACAGAAAGCCAGAAAAAAGATTTTTTGGGTTTTATTAGTGAGGAATCAATCCATCTGAGCAATATTGTTGATGACCTGCTCGACGTCTCACGGATAGAATCTCAAAAGGATTTTAGCTTTACAAAAAAGCCTGTTAATTTAGCTGATATCTTATCAAAAAACATTAATTTTTATTCCAAAGCAGAGACCGGCCACCGCATTATTGCAGACATAGAAGAAAATCTTCCCCTTGTAAGCGCGGATAAAGAGAGAATAGATCAGGTTATAAAGAACATTCTTGATAATGCAATTAAATACTCTCCGGGAGGCGATATTATGTGCAAGGCTTTTGCAAGAGATGATATTGTCTGGATTAGTGTGCAAGATCATGGTATCGGCATAGCAAAGCAGGATCTTCGCTATATCTTTGATAAGTTTTTCCGGGTAAGACGAAAGGAAACAGAGAAAATCAGCGGCACAGGTCTGGGTATGTCCATTATAAAATATATTGTAGAATCTCATGGCGGGAGGGTAACAATAAAAAGTGAACTTGACAAGGGCACAACGGTTGGTTTCGGACTCTTTCGGCTTTAGTCAAGTGATCCGGCAGGAAATTAGTCGACTAACGGAAAGGATGTGGAGCTAAATGAGAAAGATATTGATAGTTGATGACCAGCAAAAAGTAAGAGCGCTGTTAGAAGTTACGATTTCTATGGGCGATTTTGAGATTCTCCATGCATCGTCAGGCGAAGAGGGCTTAAGGAAAGCGCGAGAGTGCATGCCGGATATTATTTTACTGGATGTTATGATGCCGGGTCTGGATGGCATTGAGGTGTGCAGGCTTCTCAAAAAGGACCCGGCCACAAAGGATATCTATATCATTATGCTTACAGCCAGGGGGCAACAGGCGGACAAAAAAAAAGGGTTTGACGCAGGCGCCGACGAATATTTTACAAAGCCATTTAGTCCCATGGACTTAATAAACAAGATAGATAAGATATTTGAATCTAAAACAGTCAAGCGGGAAATTGGTTGAAAGGAGAAAACACGTTTTGCAAAAGATATGGCTTGGCATTATCATAGTTTTGATCGGTCTTGGTGTTTATAGCCTTTACGGCTATCTTCAGTTAAAATCGCCACTGATAGAAGAAGAAATGGATTTAGAGCAGCCGGTGGCTTCAGATGTCTCCGTCGCGCCAGGGGTAACTCCCGATGAGATAATAATCGGTTCATCTCTGGCTCTTGGCGGACATGCCGGCTTTTTGGGGACTCAATACCTGAATGGTGCAATGTGTTTGATCAAGCAGATAAACAGTGATGGGGGCATCCATCACCGCAAGATCACTGTGGTTACACATGATGATGGATATGACCCTCCGCGATGTGTAGCCAATACAAACAGGCTGATTCATAAGGATAATGTTTTTTGTCTCTTTTGCTATGTGGGAACGCCGACCAGCTTGAAGATCATAGACATTCTTGAAAAGACCAAAACCCCGCTTCTTGGTATTTTTAGCGGAGCCGATAAGCTTCGCTTTCCTTTCCGGCACTATATCTTTAATGTCCGATCATCTTACTATCACGAAACCAACGCCATTGTCCGTTATTTTGTGGAGAAAAAAGGGCTGTCCCGCATAGCGGTATTCTATCAATATGACGACTATGGCCTTGACGGGCTTAAGGGAACACAGCTTGCCCTGCAAAAATATAATCTTTCTCCGGTGGCCACCGGGAGTTTTGTAAGAGGAACCATGGAGATTGCCGAGGCACTTGATAAAATCCAGTCCTCTAAGGCTGAGGCGGTCATCATGATAGGGACATACAGCCCATGTGCCAAGTTTATAAAAGAGGCCAGGGCAAGCGGGTATAATCCTTTATTTCATAATGTCTCTTTTGTCGGGGCGGATAAACTGGTCCAGGAGCTTGGTGATGACGCTGAGGGGGTCTTGATAACCCAGGTTGTGCCCCCGCCCACTGAACGGATTCTTCTGCCTGCTGGCGATCAATATTCCCGTTTGTTAACCAAATATTATCCGCAGGATAAGCCTAACTTCGTAGGTTTTGAAGGCTTTATTAACGCCAGAATTCTGATCGAAGCCTTGAGGCGGGCAGGACGAGATATTTCAAGAGAAGGGTTTATCAGGGCATTAGAGTCTATTAAAGAACATTATGTGGGAATCGGAGCGGTTATTAATTTCGGCCCGCAGGATCACCAGGGGATGGATGAAGTATACCTTACTCACGTCAAAGATGGACACCTGCAGCTTATATTCTATAAGTAAAATGGTTGAGTGGTTGCGGTTCAACCCAACCCACGACTGATTATGGAAATATTTGATGAGCTGTGGCACCTCCCAGAATTTTTAAACCGGACAGCAGTGATATCCTTTAAAATTGGAGTAAAGGATTTAGTGTGATAAAGGAGAATATTATGGGGGAGTTGAAAAAAAGCATTGTCATACCGCTTGATGGTTCAAAAAATTCATTGAAATCATTGGATTATCTTGATCTTATGTTTGGCCCGGAGCATAAAATGCATGTCCATCTTTTGTATGTCATGCCGTCTTTGCCGCCGCTGTTAACAGACGATAAAACAATGGACAGGAAGATCAGGTCGGCGCTGGCTTCAGTTAAAAGAAAGAATAAAGAAATAGCCGAGCGGGTTTTAGCGGAAGCCATGGAAATTCTTATTGATAAAGGTTTTGATGAAGAGAATATCAAGCCGCATTGCCGGCAATGCGAAAGTACTATTGCCAGAGATATTCATTTTTTGGCAAAAAATAAAGGGGCGGATACTATTCTAATGTCCAGGCGGGGACGAACCGATTTTAAACCGTTTATCATGGGCGCTATCTCAACAAGGCTTGTGGAGTACGGCAGGGATTGTCCACTGTGGATAGTGGGGGGTGGTGTTCGTTCAAAAAAAGTGCTTATTGCCGTGGATAGCTCCAAAAATGCCCTGAGAGCTGTTGACCATGCCGGTTTTATGCTGTCCGGTACCGATTGCAAGGCAACCATTTTTTATACCATGAGGAATCTGAGACGCTTTGTTCCTCTGGAGGCCCTTGAAGAGGCTCCTGATCTTGAAGAGTTCTGGCGAAACAAGGCAGGCCAGCAGATTGCTCCATATATGAAAAAGGCTAAAAAAATACTTCTTGATGCAGGGCTTTCCGAGGATCAGATCGCCACTAAAGTAATAGACGGCAGCCGGTCTGCTGCTGACGATATTCTCAAAGAGGCGCATGAAAACGGTTTTGGAACAATTGTATTGGGACGCAGGGGGCTTTCAAAAATAAAGGAGCTTTTCATGGGGAGTGTAACCAGAAAGATTTTAAACAGCTCTATTGGGTTGACTGTCTGGATCGTTCAATAATATGCAAACAATCCATCCTCTTGTTTACATAGGCCTGCTTCTTCTCTTGAGCTATACAGGCGGAAAAGCAGCAAACTACTTTAACGCCCCCCGTGTGACAGGATATCTTGTAATCGGAGTGCTGCTCAGCCCTTCGCTTCTGGGGTTGTTCCATGAGAGTCTGGTTAAAGAAGAACTAACTATAATTACAGATATAGCTTTGTCGATAATTGCCTTTTCAATCGGCGGATCTCTTAGCCTGATAAAGTTGAAAAAGCTTGGAAAGCATATTTTCTGGATTACATTTACGCAGTGTTTCGGCGCTTTCATCTCCACGACGCTGATGCTTTCCCTGTTTTTTTATTTTATTCACAGCCTGGGAGCGATTCAGTTATCTTTCCGGACATCGTATTTTCCCATGGCCTTTGTAATCGGCGCTATCAGCGCTGCCACAGCTCCTGCCGCAATCATGGCAATTGTTCATGAATACAGGGCAAAGGGGCCGTTTACTACCATACTCCTGGGAGTAATTGCCCTTGATGACGCTCTTACGATTCTCTTTGCTGCTTTTGCTTTTACCATGGCCCAATTCTTTATAAACCAACAGGCCGCATCTTTTGCCAACCTGTTTTTCCCCCCCATGTTTTCCATTCTTCTTTCCCTGCTTATCGGAGGCGTGTTGGGAATCTGCCTTCAAAAGCTGATCGGTTTTGTATCGCGAAAAGGGGCAATCCTTGGAGTGATAACAGGAGCCATTTTTTTAGCAGGCGGTCTGGCAATAAGCCTTAAGGCATCTCCTTTGCTTGCCAATATGGTGATGGGATTTGTGGTGGTCAATTTTGTAAAGCACAGTGAAGATCTTTTTGCAGTGGTGGAGAGCATAGAAGAGCCTATATTTGGAATGTTTTTTACACTGGCAGGGGCTCATATGGATTTCAAGGTAATGCAGACCGCTGGGTTGATCGCCCTGGTTATCGTACTTGGGCGTTTTACCGGGAAGCTGCTGGGGAGCCGCTTGGGGGCTCAAATATCCGGTGCGCCTGAGGCGGTTAGAAAATATCTGGGCACTGCTCTTTTGCCAAAAGCCGGAGTCACAGTTGGGCTTGTTCTGGCAGCAGGGGAGGTGTTCGGAGATACATATCTGTCGGAAATAATGGTAAACGCTGTATTGGGGTCGGTAATAATTAATGAACTGATAGCACCGTTTTTTGTCCGGTTTTCACTTAGAAGGGCAGGGGAGGCGTAAGGACAGAGCATGAAGCGTGTTGAAAAAGTTACAGAAAATACAAAGGTAGCCGAACTGGTTGCTCTTCTTAAAAAGAGAAGGGTTCCGATTATTCATGAGAATGCCGATATTAAAGAGGTGGTTGACATCGTGATCAGTTTTGAGCCCAGGCGCCTCCTTTATGTGGTGGATGATGAAAAAAAACTTGTCGGCTGCATCTCTTTGGGGACTCTTGCAAAACACGTATTTGCTCCAAGCCATGAACCCCAAATCCACCCGAGGTTTTTAATCAATATGATTACCGCTGAAACAGCAAAGGACATAATGAAAAGAAAAACAGTGGTGGCGACCGAAAATGAAGAGGCGGGGATGGTATTGGATAGAATGATCAGGACCAATACGCATGAGATGCCTGTTCTGGATGATGGAAAAAGGGTGGTTGCCGATATTACCCTCATCGATCTGTTAAGATTTTTAGTCAAGTAAAAAGGGCGGCTTTGTAAATCGCGCTATTTTTATATTCACCCTGGTTATTTTCCTTGTTTTCCATAAGCGCTTTGACCGGTTCGAGGCCGTAAGGGGTGCCTTCTTCTATAGCCTTAAGAACCGTGCCGCCTCCGGTGAAAAAGAAGTATTTGGCATTGTCCATGGCCGCAAGATAAAGGCCGGGGCTGAGGTTTTTGAATTCCTGGAGAGTATCTCCGCCGCCGTAAAGCTTTTGAGCTTGTGTATTCTTGTCAATTGTACGGTCAAGTTTTTCAGAACCTTCGAAAAAGTGCGGTGTAAATCCCATGACAGCATTGACAAAGATGGTTTTTGCGGAACCGATAACATCGGCGACTTGTGGAACTTCGAACGATTCAGGAGCAACATCAAGGAAGTATCCATATTTGTTTCCGGGCTTAAAATCCATGATGTTGAGCGTCCTGTATTTTCCATTAACACGCCCCTCAATAGTATCCGACTCAACTACAAAGGGCAGCTCCACAACCTTTCCGGCCTTTTCATCCTGCTTGACAAGATTTTTGGCCGCATTAATGTCTGATTCACTCACACCTGCCACCCGAATATCGTATTTGGCGCATAAAAAGGTATTATAAATAATTCCGCCAAGCAGCAGGTGATCAACCTTTTTGTAAATCTCAGTTAGCGGCCCGATTTTGGTGTCGTATTTTGCTCCGGCTACAACAGCCACAAAAGGTCTTTTGGGTTCCAGAACCATTCTCAGGTGAGCTATTTCCCTTTGCATTAGAAACCCGGCAAAACCCGGCAAGTATCTGGTTATATCACAGGTGGAAGCATGGGGCTGCCATGAACCAAAAGCGTCGTTGACAAAGACATCGGCAAGTCCGGCAAGTTGCAGGGTAAAACGCTGTCTTATATCGCCCCGCGCCTCCTCTCCTTCAAACCAGCGTGTGTTGGGAAGATAAATGCCTCCTATTCTGCGGGCGCGCAGATCACGTATGTGCCAGTTGATGGATGTGTCGATCTGTTTAATACCTGCATCAGGATCAACCGGAAACTCAGGCACCGAGAATTTTGTGTGCAGTTTCCGTTCCAGGTATTCAACAACAGGCTGTACAGAGGTGTTATTCTCAACTTTGATTTTACCTGTTTTCTTGTCCCGTGTTCGGCCCACGTGCGTCATAAGAATCGGCCGGCCGCCTCGTTCAACAATGCTGTACAGGGTTCCCAGAGTAGCGTCAATCCGATACGGGTCCGTGATTATACCTTTTTTAACCACATTATGGTCTACTCTGACCAGAACGATTTTATCTTTCAAGTCAGCGTTCTGGACAAGCGGCAGCCTAGGGTCCAATTCTAAATCCATTTTTTTACCATCTTTTTACGAATTCATCATTATTCGTTAGGTTCATATTTATTAGAATTTATTAATTATCTGATTTTATCAAACAGAAAAGTTATGATGAATGAGGGGCAGCTGAGGCAATCTTGGGGATTATCAACAGATACTGAAGCTATTTACAGCTTAGTGACGTTTTTTGCCTCAGGGCCGCGATCACTTTCTTCAACGTCAAAGCTAACCTTGTCCCCCTTTCCCAGGCTTTTAAACCCTGTCATATTAATAGCTGAGTGGTGAACAAAAAGGTCCTTATTCCCTTCCTGCTCAATGAAGCCGTATCCTTTTTTATTGCTAAACCATTTTACTGTTCCTTCTGCCAAAACACTTACCCCCTTAAATTAGCTATTATTAAGTGCGCTGCTTCGGCAAAGGAACCGGTTCCTTGATGCGGCGTAAGGCTTAAAACCTTAATCCTTGAAATACTCAATGTATTTTTTTCGTAGCTCTTTGGTCGGGACGACTGGATTTGAACCAGCGACCCCAGCGTCCCGAACGCTGTGCTCTACCAGGCTGAGCCACGTCCCGACATTTCACAATTTTTATTTCAATAAACTTTATATGTCAATTAATAATTAAGGATCATCTCCAAAAGAGTTGGTAGGATTATAAGGATTAAAGGGGTCAGGGGTTCAAGTAAAATACCTCGAACCCTTTGCCCCTTCTATTCAAAAGGATTACTAATCATTATTGTTTCATCTCTTGCAGGGCCAAGCGATATTATTTGTATCGGGGTTTCGGCAATCTCTTCAATCCTATTGAGATAATTTCTTGCATTTTGAGGCAAACCTTCAAGTTTTCGAATATTAGAAATATTTTCCGACCATCCAGGCAGTGTTTCATATATTGGTTTACATGCGGAAAGGACATTGAGGCTTGCCGGAAAATCATTAATAATTTTTCCATTATACTCATAGCCGGTGCATATTTTAAGAAATTCCTGCCCCCCCAATACATCCAGCTTGGTTATGGCCAGGCTGGATAGACTGTTTAACCGCACGGAATTACGCAGTATTACCGTATCAAGCCATCCGCACCTGCGCCTTCTGCCGGTTGTCGCGCCGAACTCCGCCCCTTTTCCCTGAATGTTATCTCCTGTTTCGTCAAAGAGTTCTGAAGGGAATGGGCCTTGCCCAACCCTTGTGGTATAAGCCTTTACAATTCCGATTACATCTGTGATTTCTTTCGGGCCGATGCCGGCGCCGGCGCAGGCATTCCCGGCAATAGTGTTGGATGAGGTGACATAAGGGTAAGTGCCGTGATCAATATCAAGATGGGTTCCCTGAGCGCCCTCAAAAAGGATTTGCTTCCCCTCTTTGATTGCCCGGCCTATTACAAGAGAAATGTTTGTAACAAATGGGGCTAATATTTCGGCATATTCAGAATACTTATTAATTATATCATCAAAATCTAATGGATTAGAGGAAAGATATTCTTTAAGATAGAAATTTTTTTCTTCCAATATGGGTTTTACCTTTTCGCTAAAAACCTCTGGATCAATAAGATCGACAAACCGTATTCCCCTGCGGGTTGCCTTGTCTTCATAGCAAGGCCCGATCCCGCGTCCTGTTGTTCCGATTTTTTTATCGCCCTTCATCCTTTCACGGGCATGATCTATCTGTTTATGATAGGGCATGATAATATGGGCTTTTTCGCTTATCATAAGATTATCCTGCCCAACATGAATGCCCTTGCTCTTTAAATAATCAAGTTCTTCTATAAGCACTTCAGGATCTATTACCATGCCGTTTCCGATAAGGCAGGTTTTTTTCTGCAATATGCCGGAAGGAATTAAATGGCTGATAAACTGTTTGCCGTTTACAACCATTGTATGGCCGGCATTATTTCCGCCCTGGAACCTGACAACAATATCTGCAAATTCTGCAAGCAGATCCACGACTTTACCTTTTCCTTCATCTCCCCATTGAGTTCCAACAACAACAATGTTAGCCACAGCTTACTCCTTTTGAGACCTGGTTTAAATTTAATTATACTTGAAACGCATTTATTTTCAAGGGGCTAAAGTGTTACAAAAGATTTTGTTTCTCTTCGCGCGGAAAAAAACCTGAATTATGTTTTTGCATTCATCGTTGCAAACATTGCAAATAATTTCAGGCCTGTGATTTAACCTCATATCATCTGCCAGGCTGTACAGCGAACCTGCCGCTCCCCATCTTGGATCATTCGCGCCAAAAACAACTCTTGATATTCTGGCGTGTATAATTGCGCCCATACACATAACACAAGGTTCAATCGTAACATACAGAGTCGTCTTTAACAATCTATAATTTTGAATCTTTTTGGCTGCTTCACGTATTGCCAATATTTCCGCATGGGCTGTGGGATCGGCAAGACTTATGACCTGGTTGTGTGCGGATGAGAGTATTTCGCCCGATTCCGCAGCAAGAAGCGCTCCAATTGGAACTTCATCTTTTTGTTCGGCTTTTGCCGCTTCCTTTAATGCCAGTTTCATAAATTTTATATGAATTGTATCCATGATATAAAATAAAATAAGTAACCGTTCCGAATATATTTTAACTTACCATTGACATGAAGATTGGTATGGCATAAAAACAGTCTGATTTTATGTGCGCCCGTAGCTCAGCCCGGATAGAGCGCCGGACTACGAATCCGTAGGTCGCAGGTCCGAATCCTGCCGGGCGCACCAATAAAATTTATTCAGGGCCGTTTCCACAAAAGTATCATGCTGTTCGCATCAAGGGAAGGGATTTTGATTTTTTCAATATCTTCGGAAACTTTAACGGAAGAGTCGTTTAAATACTTTGTTCTTAACTGGTAAGAACCTGGAGCAATTTTAAGACAAAGGATATGCACCGAGTCGGGCAGGTTGTCCCAGTAGCGCGTGTCGGCATAAGTACGCGTTCTCGCTGCAAGTGCCATTTCAGCAACACCCAGAATCCCCAGCGCTGCGCTTACCCCGGACAGAGTATCGGAATGCGAAGTTAGAGGGCTTGCCAATAGCATGTTTGACGAGATATCCGTCAAGGTGGTGCCGATTTTTTCGTGAGTTTTGCGGAATTGAATCTGACCCTTGATTATCTTGTCAACAGGTCTTCCTCCGCGTGTCATGGCCTGCCATGCGATATCCTCTATCGGGTAGGCTGCGAATTCCTTATCATCTATATTGAGCGTAACCCGTTTTTCCATGATATTGCGGCCTCTGAAGAATTTTAGCTCTCCATGGCCGACACCGTCGGCAAGTTTACGCGGTGACGTTCCTGTCTCAACAATTATAAGAAGATTAGAATCGCGGGGGGGAAGAATGAAGTCCGGCCGCAGTTTTTTCAATTCATCAAAAGCCGCTGTTGCCAATTGATGATCTCCAAGCTTCAGGGAAGAATATCCTTCCAGAAACAACAACAGAGCAAAATCGCAGCGGTTTTGGTTTTCTTCGGCAAAGGCATCCTGGATGATGCCGGATTTGAAACATGCTCTGGCATTCTCGTAATCTTTGTCTGCCAGGTATAGAAGCCCCCTGTAATAATATGCCATGGCGCGTTCATAGGGCTCACCCTTAAAATCTTTCATACCCTCTTCATACCATAAACTTCTTGCTTTTTTTGCCTTTTCATTGTCGGCAAAAACAGCTTCAATATAATTTAAGGTATTGTCAAAACAGTTTTTTGCAATCTCACGATACCCCAGCTTCAAAGCATCTATGCCGACACGCATATTATTTAAAACATAATTTCTTTTTCCCTCCTCAAGCATGACACGAAAACCAGGTCTGAGTTTTGCGGGTTTGTCGGCAAGATATGACTGCATATCTGCATCAGGAACATCGATTTTCTTAAATTGTTGTCTTCCCGCACAACCGGCAATAACCAGTAAAACAGCAGCTAAGATAAAGGGAAATTTAATGCGACTAAAATTTTGCATTACAGACTTTTTTCATTTTTACGTCACTTCCGCGAAATCGGGAGTCCGGTCGGAAAAGCATTCAGTGGTTGCATAAAACCGTGAACCTTGTGAAACCTGAACCAGTGAACGGCTAGTTATTATTTTATCTGTATATAATGTCTTCCTGGCCGACTTTTTTAAAGTTATAGGAGCCGCTCCATACTATTTCGCTGGTATTTAAATCTATCATTTCAAACAGAATCTGGTGATATCGGGCAAAGCTGCCGGTTTTGGGATCAACCGAATCCATAGTGGAAATACGTCCTCCCAGCCGAAAATCACCTCCGTAAGCCTTGGGTTCTGATGTGGATTCCCCTTCATTGATTACGCCTAATTGTTTTAATTGCAGTTCTTTTAGCATCATATTCAGATACTCTCGGCCGATAAATATCATTTTGCCTCGAGCAGCTCGGTTGAGCTCTGTTCTGAGCCGATCTGTAATCATATTCTTATTGATTCTCGTAGAACTTTCATTCTTAAAGTATTCTGCATCAATGATAACCTTAGGATGTGTCTTAGTCTGGAAGAATAATGGTGTGGCCAGTATATCGCTCATCATTTTATCGGTCATATTAATGATGTCTTGAGATTCAATGCCGACGCCGGAGACTTCGCTCTGTTGGCCTGGATCAACATAGTGCGCTGCAGTACCACCCGCGTGCCTTGGGGCTGTTGCACAACCGGAAAAGAAAATAGCCAGGGAAAACAGAGCCACACCGAGTTTTATCAACTCACGATTAATTGCAAAAAACATATTTGAATCCATAATGTACTATTTGGCTGGAGCGTTTAAAAGGGCGTTATAATACCCTTTTTTTAGCTCCGGGTATATTTCCATGGTTGCCTGGAGGACTTCCTGGAAATGTTCATTAGCAGAGTATGTTGCATAAATATACACTGCAAGATCGTTTGCATTATCAAAAGAAATATCGCTTGTGCTTTTTATGTAATCCCATCCGCCGCTCGCCTTAATGGCAATTGCTCGGCCCGCTGCTTCACCGGCCATACTTCCTAACCATCCGCCGACAAAGGGGACATTCTCTAATGCTTTTTGTCCAAGATAGGCACCGGCGTGTTTGCCGATAGTTGAACCCATTTTGGCATTTATGGCCTTATCTACCCACTCAGCGACAACGCCATCCTGTGTATATGGACACAAATAGGCGCCTTCATTATCAAGCCTTGCGGATGGTGGCATTATTTGGTTTGGTTGGAGTGGTTGTCTCATGGGTACGCAACTTGTGATACTTAAGACCACCATGATTGCGATTAGTGTCGCAGGAAAGCTCTTTTTAACAGATGTCAGGTTCATAATTTTAACCCCTTTCTTTCAATAAATGAATCGTCAACGACCTTATTGTTTTTATGAAGAAACAGGCTGAGTGTCAAGAAAAAATATGGTAATTATTCAGGTTGTTTAGGCTGAAGGCTGTTAGTTATAGGGTTAAGGCCTGAATGCCTGCGCAGCTACAAAAATATGCAAGCACGTGATTTGCGGGGAGCAAGCCGGTCAAGAGTCGATTTAATTTGACAGACAAAAAAGAAGTTTGTAGTTTTATATAATTCGGTTAAACTGAGACAGGCAATATGTAAACCAACTTTGAGACCTTTAAAAACTTTAACTGAAAGGATCTTGCTGTGGAAAAAACAGTATTTGAAACTAATTTCCCTGAATTAAATTTAATAAAAACCGGTAAGGTGAGGGATATATACGACCTTGATGAATGCCTTTTAATGGTAGCGACCGATAGAATTTCCGCATTTGATGTTATCATGCCGGAGCCTGTTCCTGAAAAAGGAAAAATTCTAACACAAATTTCGCTCTTCTGGTTTAAGGTAATGGAGTCTGTTTTATCCAACCATGTTATTACCAGCAATGTGGATGAATATCCTTCTGTATGCAAACCTTATGCTGAAATACTTCGGGGAAGAAGCATGCTCGTTAAAAAAGCAGAGCCGCTTCCTGTCGAATGTGTAGTCAGAGGATATATATCCGGATCAGGCTGGCTGTCTTACCAAAAATCAGGAAGTGTTTGCGGCATAAAGCTTCCTAAGGGCCTGAAAGAATCAGACAGACTTCCCGAACCTGTTTTTACCCCTTCAACAAAAGAGGAGAAAGGCACCCATGATATAAATATAGATTTTGAAGAGACCGCAAAGAGAATAGGGCAGGCAGATGCAAACAGGGTTAAAGAGCTTAGCATCGCAATCTATAAAAAAGGTGTTGAGTTGGCTGATAAAAAAGGGATAATAATTGCAGACACAAAATTTGAATTCGGCCGCGTTGGTAAAGACATAATCCTTATTGATGAGGTGCTGACACCTGATTCATCAAGATTCTGGTTAAAAGAGACTTACAGACCAGGCGGTTCGCAAAAAAGTTTTGACAAACAATATGTTAGAGATTACCTGATTTCCATAAACTGGGACAGAAAGCCGCCGGCGCCCAATCTCCCGAATGAAGTAATTGAAAATACACGTAAAAAATATATGCAGGCATTGAAACTGTTAACAGGGGTTAGAGGGTTAGAGGGTTAGAGGATTACAGCAACCATCAACGAGAATCTTATGCGCTTTAAGATAAAGACAGTTCCTGTCTCATGTATTGATTCAGAAGATAATACCTACCGTGTAACAACCAAAACAAAACTAGATGATCTTATCAATTCCATTAATAAGGTGGGGTTGATAAACCCGCCGTTATTAATAGCAAAGGGATCGGCATTTATTATAATATGCGGTTTCTGCAGGATTGAAGCATGTCGATATCTTGGATGTGCAGCTCTTGAAGCAAAAATACTTGATTCTGATACAAGCAGACTTCAATGCGCAAAAATTGCAATAACAGATAATGCCATGCAAAGGCAGCTTAACCTGATCGAAAAGTCTAAAGCGTTAAGCATGCTTTCCAGCTTTTATAAAGATTCTGTCAGCCTTTCTAAAGCAGCTTCGGACCTTGGTTTTCCGGAAAATCCAGCTTTGATAAAAAAAATTAAAAATATCTGCCGTCTCCCATTGGGTGTTCAGGATTGCATACTTTCAAACAGTATTCCTTTAAGTATAGCCGTGGAGTTAGGCATGCTTGAACAGGATGCGGCGATTTTACTGGCAAACCTTTTTCATGAATTTAAATTAAGTTTAAATAAGCAAAAAGAAATAATTACCCTGATTAAAGAGATCGCATTTCGCGAAAATATCTCTATAATGGAAGCGCTGCACAAATGCGATTTTCCGGATATTTTAAACAGAGAGGATATTGACCGGACGCAAAAAACCCAAAAAATTAGAGCTTATTTAAAGCAGAGGCGATTTCCTGAAATAACAAGAGCAAAAAGAGAATTTGAAAACAATGTCAAGGAGCTAAAGCTTGGCAGCGACATAAAACTAATCCCTCCAGCTGATTTTGAAGGCCGGACCTATATGTTAAATTTAAGGTTTAACACTATTAAGGAGCTTCAAGAATGTGCCGTCAAACTAAACAACATCGTGGAAAACCCCATCCTTGAAAAAATACTTTAAGGTTTTATACTGGCAGGACTATAATGAACTTGAACAAGCCTACAGTTTTTTAATGCAGCTAAGATTTATTCGGCAGATTACATCGGTTATTGATGAAAATAGAAAGCTGGACAATTACGTTAATCCAAAGAAACTTTCCAGCATAGAACAGGCAATGCTGAAAGAAATATTCAAAAGGATAGAAAAGATTCAAACAAAATTAAGCTTTGAATTCACAGGGTCGCCCTGATTTTTTTCTTGACTAAATAAAAAAAATATATTAAAGTAAGTTTTAACAAATAAATCAGATTCAGCAAATTATGGGAATACAGGAAAGAAAAGAGCGTGAAAGGGGAAGAAGGCGTCAGCAGATCATGTTGGCTGCAAAAAGGGTGTTTTATAATAAAGGCTTTGCCAAGGTAACAATGGAAGATATTGCCAGGGAAGCCGAACTCAGCCCGGGCACCCTTTATCTTTATTTCAAGAACAAAGATGAGCTATGCGCCTCCCTTTCTCTTAGAATACTTCAATATCTAAATATCAGATTAAGGCATGTAAGCTCTGAAAAGGAGTTGGATGGACAACAAAAATTAGAGGCATTAAAGAAGACTATAATTGATGTTTATGAATTTGATCCATTAATCCTTATAAACCTGTTTCGTCTTCAATCAAGTGAAATTCTCAAAAACTTATCACCGCAACTCCTTGCAGATATCAAAAAACTTTTTAACAGCTCTCTTAGCGCAATGTCCGATATATTTAATGAAGGGATTAACAAAGGCGTTATTATTGACAAAAAACCTGAAGCTCTTGCCGACCAGCTGTGGGCGTTATTTTCCGGTATTGTTCTCTGGGGAGAAAGTAAAAAAATAATGTATAATAATAAAGATTATTTAAAACAGGCTCTTGAAACAGCATTTGAAGTATTTTTGCTTGGAATAAAAAAGGGGAAATAGAGCTTA
Source organism: Anaerolineae bacterium (assembly GCA_035529315.1). Taxonomy (NCBI): domain Bacteria; kingdom Bacillati; phylum Chloroflexota; class Anaerolineae; species Anaerolineae bacterium. The sequence goes on along the minus strand of DATKWZ010000016.1, from coordinate 103,796 downwards.
GAGTAGTTTTGAGATTGATAAAAAACAAGAATGACGTTTTTAACAACCCTTGGTGTTTTCAAGGGTTTTTTTGTTAAATCACAGCAGGGTTTTATTTCCCGCCCCTTGGGGCGTTCAATATTTTTAAAGATACCCCTCTGCTTGCGGCAGGGTAGTTCATTTTTGAGGAGGTTAATTATGACAAAAAATGAAGCAGTAGAAACATCAGAAGCTCAAATAGCTGTTCACTGGAAGGAGGAGGAATATGTTTATCCTTCCAAAGAATTTATTGAACAGGCCAACATAAAGGATAAAACAATTTACGAGCGTTTTGCTTTGGATAATTTCCCTGAATGTTACACGGAATATGCTGATCTTTTACACTGGGACAAGAAGTGGGATACTGTTTTGGATACAAGCGATGCCCCGTGCTGGAAATGGTTTACAGGCGGAAAGATAAACGCGTGTTACAACTGCGTTGACAGGCATCTTGAGAAGAATAAAAACAAAACCGCCATTCATTTTGTACCGGAACCTGAAAACGAACGGGTTCAGCATATCACATATCAGGAACTTTATGTGCGGGTTAACGAGGTCGCGGCACTTCTTCAGGATTTTGCGGGTTTAAAGGCAGGAGATACGGTAACACTTCATTTGCCTATGACGGCTGAACTCCCAATAACAATGCTTGCCTGCGCCAGGCTCGGAGTTATTCACTGTGAAGTATTTGGAGGGTTCAGTGGAAAGGCGTGTGCAGACAGGATAGTTGATTCTAAAAGCAAAGTGCTTATTACCATTGACGGTTATTATAGAAACGGGAAATTGATTGACCATAAACAAAATGCCGATATAGCTGTTGATTTTGCAAAAAAGGACGGCCAGAATGTTAATAAGGTGCTTGTATGGCAACGTTATCCCGGGAAAAATTCAACTCCTGCACCGATGATTGAAGGACGTGATTATTTTATAAATGATTTACTTAAAGATTACCGTGGGAAAAAGGTAGATTCTGTTCCAATGCCGGCTGAAGATCCTCTTTTTCTCATGTATACCAGCGGTACGACAGGAAAACCAAAAGGGTGCCAGCACAGCACAGGAGGCTATCTTGCCTATGTGACGGGTACATCAAAGTATATTCAGGATATCCATCCGGAAGATGTTTACTGGTGTATGGCTGATATTGGATGGATTACAGGCCATTCATACATAGTTTACGGTCCCCTGTCTCTATGTGCCTCAACGGTGATTTACGAAGGGGTCCCCACCTATCCTGATGCGGGCCGCGCATGGAGGATAGCGGAAGAGCTTGATATAAACATCTTCCATACAGCTCCGACCGTTATACGGGCATTAAGAAAAATTGATCCTGATCTGCCTAAAAAGTATAATCATCATTTTAAGCATATGACAACTGTTGGAGAGCCGATTGAACCCGAAGTCTGGCGATGGTATCATAAGGTGATCGGAAAGAATGAAGCTGTAATAGTTGATACATGGTGGCAAACAGAAACCGGTGGGTTTCTTTGCAGCACCGTGCCGGCAGTAAAACCGATGAAGCCTGGAAGCGCCGGCCCTGGAGTACCCGGCATTTATCCGATTATTTATGATGAGCTTGGAAATGAAATAAAGGCCGGAGAGGGCAGGGCAGGCAACATTTGTATAAGGAATCCCTGGCCTGGCGCGTTTCAGACAATATGGGGAGATAGGGATCGATATGTTTCAACCTATTATGCAAAATACTGCAAGGACAAAAACAGTAAAGATTGGCGAGACTGGCCGTATCTTTCAGGCGATGCCGCTATGAATGCTGAAGACGGATACTATCGTATTCTTGGTAGAATTGACGATGTAATCAATGTTTCAGGCCACAGGCTGGGAACCAAAGAAATCGAGTCTGCCGCCCTTACGGTAATGGAGGTTGCCGAGGCAGCCGTTGTTCCTGTTTCCGATGAGATAAAGGGGGTTGTCCCTGATCTGTATATTTCTTTAAAGCCGGGATATGAGCCGACCGATGAACTGGCAATGAAGATTTCAGCAAAGATTTGTGACACAATAGGAAAGATTGCAAGGCCGAGAAAGGTCTGGCTTGTATCTGACATGCCCAAGACACGTTCCGGCAAGATCATGCGCAGGGTGCTTGGAGCTATTTCAAATAAAAAGGACGTAGGTGATGTATCTACGTTGGCTAATCCTGAAATCGTTGATGAAATCAGGAGGGTCACATCGTGATCAGCTGATTTTACGAATCACGATTCCGCTGAAAAATGCCCTTTTCCTGTCTCAGCCGTATGGTTTATGTTTTGATTTCCTTTTTAGTCTTAATTTTTCTGAGGTCCCGCCATTTTTCAAGTCTTTGTTTTATTGTCTTTTCATATCCCCTGTTTGTCGGAGAGTAGTAAAACCTGCTCTGGAGTTTTTCCGGCAAATAGTTCTGGGGAGTAAATCCTTCTTCATAGTCATGCGCATACTTGTAATCTTTTCCATACCCTATCTCTTTCATCAATCTGGTTGGAGCATTCCTTATGTGCAGCGGAACAGGTTGCGAGCCTGAACTTTCAATCTCTTTTTTAACCATTTTAGAAGAGGTGTATATACTGTTGCTTTTCGGCGCTGTTGCAAGATAAACAGCAGCCTGGGTTAGAGCCAGATCCCCTTCAGGGTGTCCTAAAAACTTAAATGCTTCCATGGCGTTTAAAGCGATTCCGAGCGCATATGGATCTGCATTCCCCACGTCTTCGGATGCAAACCTGACCATCCTGCGGGCAACATATAAGGGGTTTTCTCCGGCAGACAGCATGCGCTCGAGCCAGTAAATAGCCGCGTCCGGATCGCTTCCCCGCAGGCTTTTGTGAAAGGCCGATATAAGATTAAAATGCTCTTCACCTGACTTGTCATATAAAAGAGCCTTTTTCTGCAAGGCTGTCTCAATAACCTGCAAAGTTATATGCCCGGTTGTCGCGTTTTGAACAGGTTCTGTTTCAGGCATGAGCAAAGAAGCCGCTATTTCAAGGTTGTTTAACGCGATGCGGGCGTCCCCTTCGGCGATTTGTATAAGAAATAAGAGAGCATCCCTGTCAAGCACAAGGCTCATTTTTCCAAGGCCTCTTTCACTGTCTTTCAGGCTATGATCAATTATAGCCGCAATATTATCAGATGACAGGGTATTTAAGATTATCAGGCGGCATCTGGATAAAAGAGGCGGTATTACTTCAAAGGAAGGATTTTCCGTGGTAGCACCGATTAATGTTATAAGGCCGCTTTCCACATGATGAAGAAATGCATCCTGCTGAGCCTTGTTGAATCTGTGTATTTCATCCACAAAAAGTATGGTGCTTTTCTGGTAAAGCTTTTGCTGATTTTTTGCATCTTCTATAACAGATCTTATCTCCTTGACGCCCGAAAGCACAGCAGAGAAATGAACAAAATATGAACCGGTTTCATTGGCAATAATCCTGGCAAGAGTTGTTTTCCCGCATCCAGGAGGCCCCCAGAGAATCATTGAAAAAATTCGGTCTTTTTCAATGGCTTTACGAATCAAAGTCCCGTTGCCCACAACATGGCTTTGTCCAATAAATTCATCAAGACTCTTCGGACGCATCCTTTCGGCCAGTGGTTTTGATGCGGCTGATGCCTTCTGCGCTCTATATTCAAACAGATCCAAATTTTACCCTTCGAGAGTTCTTTGACAGGATTAACAGGATGTTCAGGATTAAAAAAAAACATCAAAACCCATCTTGTAAATCCTCATCAAAATCTTTTACTTTGCGTTTGATTTTAATTTTTAGTTCACCAAAATTAATAATTAGTGCCTGAACAAAACCTTTTTTTTTGTTGTTATCTTGTTTATCCTGTTATCCTGTCTAATTTTTTTCAAATGGCTTAAATGTTACTTTCTTTTTTTGTTTTTTGAATACCTTTTATCATCTTTTCCTGTTCGCTGCCGGAAGAATAGCCGGACAGGTGTTTTGTCAAGACCTGCTTCAGCCCTAATCTGATTGATAAGATATCTCTTGTAGGAAAAATGGATGGCATCAGGATAATTGACAAAACAGATAAAGGTAGGCGGTTTTGCTGATGCCTGCGTGGCATAATAGAATTTAAGCCGTTTTCCCATGTGAATAGACGGCTCATTTTTTTCGACTGCCCGTTCTAATATCCTGTTTATCTGACCGGTTCCTATACGCAGGGCATACTGGTCGTAAACTTCATCCACAAGTTTAAAGATTGTTGAAACTCTTTGACCGGTTAATGCTGAGATCGTTATGGCAGGAGCAAAGCTCAGATACTTTGCTTCCATTTTCAGCTGGTCGTAGTATTTTTTTGCCGTATTGGTGTCTTTTTCAACAAGATCCCATTTGTTCAGCATAAGAATACAGCCGCAGCCGCGCTCAAAAGCATATCCAGCGATATTTATGTCCTGTTCTGTAATCCCTTCGCCGGCATCCAGGACAATAAGCGCCACGTCACACCTGTCAAGGCTTCTTAGCGCCTTTATGATTGAAAACTTTTCAAGCTTTTTCGACACCTTTCCTTTTCGCCTTATTCCGGCAGTATCAATAAGAAGATATGATTTGCCGTTAATATCGCAGACAGAGTCAACAGAGTCACGCGTTGTGCCGGGGATATCGCTGACAAGAACACGGTTTTCTCCAAGAATGCGGTTTATAAGTGATGATTTGCCGACATTTGGCCTGCCGACCACGGCAAGCTTTATGATATCTGATAATTTTTCCGGAGCAGATTTCGGAAGAGCGAGAATCAGATCATCAAGAAAGTCATATATGCCGTAACGATGTTCCGCGGAAACAGAATATAACTTTTCAATGCCAAGACTGTAAAAATCGAATATGTTTTTTTCATGCTCTGGCCCGTCAATTTTATTTACTACATAAAAAACAGGCTTTGTAACCGAGCGGAGAATCTTGACAATATCTATATCAAAAGGAGAGAGCCCCTGCTTTCCATCAAGCAGAACAATAATAACATCTGCGTCTTCAATTGCCTGCTTAACCTGGAAGCGTATCTGATACGCAAAATCATCCTTATCTTCCAATGAAAATCCACCTGTATCAACAAGTGTAAATTCAATATCATTCCAGCTTGCATCACCATAAATTCTATCCCTTGTAACACCAGGGAAATTGTCAACAAGAGCATCCTTTGATCTGGTGATACGATTGAAAAATGTTGATTTGCCGACGTTGGGCCTGCCGACTATGGCGACAATAGGTTTCATATAATAAATATCCTTTAATCATTTTAGTTGTAACCGACCACACCTGTATGATAGTCGACCATCTTATATGTTTCAATAAAAAAGATTGATATACTGATTGCGAATCAAAATGCGCAAAAACTGACAGTCTGCAGCCCGAACAGCCTGACCTGAATAGTTTGGAAATTATGATAATACTCGGCATTGAAACCTCATGTGATGACACAGCCGCGGCAGTTGTGGTTGACGGCACAAAAATTTTATCCTCTGTTGTGTCATCTCAAATAGACATCCATCATCCATACGGCGGAGTCGTGCCTGAACTTGCTTCAAGGAAACATATTGAAGCTATTGTTCCGGTAGTCAACGAAGCAATAAGCAGGTCCGGCGCTGATTTAAAACAGCTTGATGCTATTGCCGTGACACAGGGTCCAGGGTTGATTGGATCATTGCTTGTCGGTTTTTCCTTTGCAAAGGCATATGCTTTTGCCCTTGATATTCCATGGGTGGGTGTAAATCACCTTGATGGACATATTAATTCGGTCTTTTTAGAGCCTGACCCACCTCCTTTTCCTTTTGTGGCGCTGCTGGCATCAGGCGGCCACACAAGCATTGTCCATGTTGTTTCCCATGCCGGAATTGAGCTGATGGGGCAAACCAGGGATGATGCTGCCGGAGAGGCATTTGACAAGGTCGCCAAACTGCTCGGTCTTGGCTATCCCGGAGGAATAGTTATTGAGAGACTTGCTAAAGACGGGGATCCGGGGAAGATTGATTTTCCCCGGACATATCTGGATAAGTCTGAATTTGATTTTAGCTTCAGCGGGATTAAGACAGCCGTAAGCCGGTATGTGAAGATTCATAAAGACACCTATAAACAGCAGATTCCTGATATTGCGGCAGGATTTCAGGAATCGGTCATTGATGTTTTATCATATAAGGTTATTAACGCCGCGCTGGAAAAGAGCTGCGATCATATCGCTCTGGTTGGGGGTGTGGCGGCAAACAGCAGGTTAAGAGAAAGGGTAAAACAGGATGCCGGCAAAAGAGGCATTACAGCTCATATACCATCTTTAGATCTTTGTGGCGACAATGCGGCAATGATTGCCGCAATCGGTTACCATTATTTAAAAGACGGAAAGGTATCAGGCATGAATGATGATGTGTTTTCAAGGGTTTCATAGAATATGTTTGATAACAATTTGAGCTGTTTTCCCGCCGTTCCAGTGGTTCCATTGCAGTTTGAATGCGATCTGATCGAAATTTTCCTGCAGGTTTTTGCTTGTATCTACATTAAAACAGATGGCATTAAAGGAATTACCCGTCCTGGAATCAGGCTGCTTTAAAAGCATGCGTCTGTGGTTTTTACCAACGATTTTTGAATCCATCACCCTGACATTTTTGGCCATAAAGAGAGGTTCATGGTTGCCTGTGCCAAAAGGTTTTAAGGTTTCAAGTTCATTGATTAAGGCTTCTGAAATGTCGTCAAAATTGAGTTCATAATCAATGGAAATTGTCTGCACAAAATTATCCGGCGAGGTCATCTGTTGAACAGCGTTTTCAAAGTTTTTTTGAAATGCATCCATATTCTCGGCCTTTATTTTCAGACCTGCCGCCATTGAATGGCCGCCAAAGGCTTCAAGAAGATCAGAGCATGACATAAGCCCTTTATAGATATTAAATCCAGGTATGCTTCTGGCCGATCCTTTGCCGATCCCGTCCTTTATCGCAATAAGGGCTACCGGCCGGAAGTATTTTTTTACCATCCTGGATGCAACTATACCCAGAACTCCTTCATGCCACATGTTACCTGATTTATTATCTGATAAGACCAGTGAGCTGTTTTTGAGCAGGTATTGATTGTTTTCTAAATATTCGAAGATATCCTCCATTATCTTTTGTTCAATGTCATGCCTTTTAATGTTCATGCTGTTAAGTGACAGGGCAAGTTGTTTGGCGGTTTTAAGGTTGTTCGCAGTCAGGAGCTCAACGGCAGTTGAAGCATGATTGATCCTGCCCGCGGCATTTAACCTTGGCGCCAGCCTGAAGGCGATATCTTCCGTATCCACGGAATTATTTTTTGTTCCACTGGATTCTATCAAGGTTTTTATGCCGCATCGATCGCCTGTATTTATTATTTCAAGCCCTGTTTTTACCAATATGCGGTTTTCATCTATAAGGGGGACCATGTCGGCCACGGTTCCAAGAGCTACAAGATCGCAAAGATTTTTAAGGTTGAGTTCCTGCCTGTTTTGCCAGAAATGATTATCGCGCAGGTGTTTTCGGAGGCAGATCAGAAGATAAAAAGCCACTCCGACACCCGCAAGTATGTGAAAATCGGATGAGCAATCATCACGCTTTGGATTTAGTACGGCAATGGCATGGGATGGTTTGTCGGATATTTCGTGGTGATCTGTAACTATTACATCAATTCCGGAATTTTGAGCTGTTTTTACGGCATTGTTGCTGCTTGAGCCGCAGTCAACGGTGATTATCAGGTTTATTCTATTTGGTATCGCGTAATCTGTTATATGTTTTGTGTGAAGACCGTATCCTTCTTTGGTTCTATGTGGGATATAATATGAAACATCTGCTTTGGTATAATTTAAAAACTCGAAAAGGATTGTTGTTGCGGTGATTCCATCAACATCGTAGTCGCCGAAGATTAATATTTTTTCATGATCTGTTATGGCTGAATAGATACGCTTTACAGCAGCATCCATATCTTTCATTGAGAATGGAGGCCGCATATCGTTAAGAGAAGGTTTCAGGAAGCGCAGGGCATTATCTTTTGAAATAATTTTACGATTTACCAGAATAGTTGCTGTAACATGATTGCATTGCAACTCCCCGCGGATTTTTTCGACCACATCAATATCTGGTTGTAAAAGCTGCCAACATTTTTTCATGAGAAGGATTATATATCCGATATCAATAATTTGAACAAGCCATTAAGACTTTTTTATTGATAAATTAATTCGTATGATGGTAATCAGTACTCAAGTTCCGCACCCTTGATTTCTATTAAGAATATATAACTTACTGAACTCGTAAGTGGTTTGTTATTGGTGTTGTTGTCGAAGCTTAAGAAATAATATTTTACTTTTAAAATTTATCTTGGCTCTTATTGTATTGGATTTACCTTGCAAACAATACAGAAATATTATCGTGTTGATCGTAGAAAAATCTGCTTTTTAAGATTTATTTTTGAGGCTTATGACGGCATCGCAATATTAACAACAATCGATCCTGGTTCAGGTTTTGTGGTTTTTAATATTTCTTACGGATGTGAAGAGGATGTTGAGATGATTTTGCAGGATCTTAAAAAAGAGATTATGATAGAGCCGGTTGCGAATTTCGATAAATCAAGGGAGGTGTCATGAAAAAAGGATTCTATTTTAGCCTCGTGGTGATAATATCTTTTTGTACGCTTGGACTGGGAGGTATGGGACAAGGGGACGCTATAACAGTGCCTGAGCCTGAAGAAAACTATGCGGTAACTCTTATAGACCAGTCTGACGTGTCAATTGAGCTTGAGAAATTTTCCTGTGACGGGCTGACCTGTCTTATAGGTAAACTAGGCAAGGTTGAAATATCTATAGGCTTTGACAAGATAAACTCTGTTTTTTTTCTATTACAGGATAAGGATGTTAAGGCAAAGGTGAATTTAAAAGACGGGAAGGTTATCGAGCTTATTGTGGACAAGACCAAGCCCTGCTATGGCGTATCTTCATTTGCAGATATCAGGATAGAGATGCAGGATATAAAAAGGATCACTATTCATAGGCAGATATCTGAAAAGGATTAATGAACACTAAATACTTATACATTAATACTATCGGATGTCAGATGAATGTTTACGACTCCGAACAGATTTCAAGAGTATTAAAACCGCTGCGATATAACATGACCTCATCTCCTGAGAAGGCTGATCTGATTATTGCAAATACATGCGCTATAAGGGAAAAGGCGGAGCAGAAAGTATTCAGCTTTTTAGGGCGTGTTGCGCATCTTAAAAGAAAAAAGCCGAATCTTATTTTAGGAGTTGGCGGATGTATGGCACAACAGGAAGGGGCTAAGATGCTGGAACGTGTGCCGTATCTTGACCTTGTTTTCGGGACCCATGCTATCGGCCGTCTGCCGGGCATGATCGAACGGATAGAGGCTAAAAAATGCCGTATTGTGGATGTTGAGATGCCGGAGCTAATAGACGAATCTGTTTTTAGCGCTGTCACAAATGATAAGGACAAGGTTACGAGTTTTGTAACTATAATGCAAGGGTGTGATAATTATTGCACATACTGTGTGGTTCCATTTGTAAGGGGCAGGGAGGCAAGCAGGAGACCTGAAAAAATAATTAGTGAGATCCGCAGCCTTGTTGAATCCGGCATAAAAGAGGTTACCCTCCTTGGCCAGAACGTAAACAGTTTTGGTAAAAAGGAGGAATCGTGCTCATTTCCAGAACTTCTTTCTCTTATTAATGAAATTGACGGTCTTTTAAGAATCAGATTTACCACTTCACACCCAAAGGATCTTTCAGATGATTTAATTTATGCCTTTAAAAACCTTGATAAATTATGCAGGCATATACATTTGCCTGTACAGTCGGGATCGGACAGGATATTAAAAAGGATGAACCGGAAATATGCCAGAGATTATTATCTTGCAAAGGTGGATAAACTGCGAAATATTTGTCCTGACATAGCTATTACCTCTGATTTTATTGTAGGTTTTCCAGGGGAGACCGAGGATGATTTTAATGAAACGCTGGGCCTGATCAAAACAGTGCAATATGATGATATATTTGCGTTTAAGTATTCCGATCGTTCAAAGGTTCCTTCAGCTCTTTTTCGCCACAAGATATCTGAACAGGATAAAAAGGACAGGTTGATGGAATTGTTGAAATCACAGGAGTATTGTACGAAAAAAAAGAACAAAGCTTTGGCAGGATCGACACAACCGGTACTTGTAGAAGGGTTGAGCAAAAAGCAGCTTCAAACCGACGAAAAAAACAAGCATGCCCAATGGACGGGAAGGACATCAACAAACAAAATCGTAAACTTTATCTCAAGCAATGATATTTCGGTACATGATGAAAATTTTTCAGGAAAGATAATTAATGTAAGGATTGAAAAAGCATTAGCCCATTCTCTTCAAGGGGTAAGAATGAAATAACTACTGGTTTGAAAGGAGAAAAATGCTTATGCTGCACAGGGTGAGCATAGCCGGTTTGACCATGGATCCTGCGTCCAACAACCCGATTATTATTTTAAAATCAGAGGAGGACGGTCAGACCATTCCAATATGGATTGGATTACTCGAAGCAACATCCATAGCTTCGAGCATTCAGAATATAAAGTTCGATCGTCCCATGACACACGATCTTTTCAAGAATTTTACCACTATGCTTGATATTGATGTGTTAAAGGTTGAGGTATGTGATTTAAAGGACAATACCTTTTATGCCCGAATATATTTTATCTCCAAAGAGAAAAATTTCAGCATGGATGCCCGTCCGAGCGATGCAATAGCCATTGCTCTGAGGTTTAGCGCTCCTATTTATGTTGATGATGAGGTTATTGCTAAATCAAAGCATGGAGATGTTAAGGCAGAAGCTGTGGACAAAAGCAAAGAAGGAAAAAAATGGGCGGAATATCTTGAACAACTTTCTTCAGAAGATTTCGGCAAATATAAGATATAGGTAACAGGTGTTAAGTGTTAAGGGCAAAAGGCTGAAAGGATTACAGGATTAAGAGGATATAAATAATCTATGATTGATCTTCATACACATTCAATTTTTAGTGATGGGGCTTTGATCCCGTCCGAGCTTGTCAGGCGCGCCGAATTTGCGGGGCTAAAAGGGATCGGGATTACCGACCATGGTGATTTGTCCAATCTCGATTTTATAATTCCCAGGATAGTCGCAATAGCGGAAGAGCTAAATAGAGTTCTAAAGATAAAGGTTATCCCAGGCATAGAAATCACACATGTTCACCCTTCCTTGATAGCTAACAATGTCAGAAAGGCGCGTTCTCTGGGCGCCAAGATCATCATCGTTCATGGCGAAACAATTGTCGAACCGGTCGCTGCCGGCACCAACAGGGCTGCTCTGGAAGCAGATATAGATATACTTGCGCATCCGGGAATGATTAGCGAAGAAGATGTTTTAACAGCAAAAGAAAAGGGGATTTTTTTGGAGATATCGGCACGTAAGGGGCATTCTCTAACCAATGGACATGTTGCAAAGCTTGCCGGTAAAATCGGCGCAAAGCTTGTAATTAATACCGACGCGCATGATCCTGGTGATTTGATCGATAAAAGCATGGCGCAACGCATTGTTTGCGGCGCTGGTTTGACCGAGAATGACTTTGAAATAATGCAGGGGAATGCATCATCTTTTCTATAATTATCTCGTGGATAGTATTGACAAGCTCGTAAAAAGTCAAAAAACACGTCATTGCGAGCAAAGCGAAGCAATCTCATAACACATAAGCCACGAGATCACCGCGCCGCCTTGCTCTTCGCAATGACCAGAATCGACCAAAAGAGACCTTCGTAAAACTCCACAATTTTGATTAAAATTTAGTTTTATGCTTTTAAGTGTAGAAAACAAATTTTATTGATAAAAAAGACCTCGAAAATTCGCTGTTAACCTCTAATAATTTGACTTATCCAATTGTTTTTACTTGATATAACATCTATTTTGTGCTATATTATCTGTTAAAATTTAACCGTAGCCTTAAAGAACCACTTATGCCTATGATACCAAAAACCAAATTACTTTTTGTTGATGATGAAAAAGGTTATCGGGAGAGTTTTTGCCGGTCCATGAGGAGAGAGGAAGCACTTTTGATCGAAACCGCCTCTGACGGTATGGAGGCTTTAAAAAAGCTTAAAACCTTTCCCGCAGAAATTGTTATTACCGACGTCCTGATGCCGGGCATGGATGGGCTGAGCCTGCTAAAAGAAATCAGAGAGCGCTATCCGGACATCTTTGTGTTTGTTGTAACCGGTTACGGCTCAATAGATAATGCGGTTCAGGCCATGAAGTTAGGTGCTTATGACTATATTTTAAAGCCGTTTGACTTTGATGTGGTTAAGCTGGTCTTTAAAAAGATTATTAACCATAAAAGGATTTTGCAGGAAAATATTTTTTCAGAAAAGGAGCTGAAAAAAGGGTATTGCTTTAAAAATATCATAGGACGGGATCCCAAAATGTACAGGGTATTCCAGATGATTACAGATGTAGCTAAAACCAACGCTACAGTCTTAATCACCGGAGAAAGTGGGACAGGCAAGGAGCTGGTTGCTGAAGCAATACACCATTGCAGTCTTCGAAGAGAGAATAGCTTGATTGCGGTGAACTGCGCGGCAATTACCGAGACACTTATCAACAGTGAACTGTTTGGTCATGAGAAGGGGGCCTTTACAGGCGCAACATCTCAAAAAAAAGGGCATTTTGAACTTGCCGACGGAGGGACTATTTTCCTGGACGAGATCGGCGATATCCCGCTGCCGACACAGACATCCCTTTTGCGTGTCCTTGAATTAAAAGAATTTCAGCGTGTAGGCGGCACCAGGACCGTTAAGGTGGACATCAGGGTTGTTTGCGCAACCAACAAAGATCTCTCCGAAAAGGTTAAGGAAAATCTTTTCAGGGAAGACCTGTTTTACCGGATTGATGTGGTTTCCATTCACATCCCCCCGCTTCGGGAAAGAAAATCCGATATACCTCTGCTGGCAAGTTTCTTTATGAAAAAATATTGCACGGAAACAAAAAAGAAGATTATCCGTATATCCGGAGCAGCTATGAGAATGTTGACTGAACACAATTGGCCCGGCAATGTCAGGGAGTTGTCAAATGTTATTGAGCGAGCTGTTATTTTTTGTAAAGGAAGTGAGATCATTCCAGATAGCCTGCCGGAAGATATTAAAAAAGGTTCTCAAGCAAAGGTTTTTGGACTCAGACTCTCTTCAAGGTCGCTTCCCCGCGCAGAATCGACACTGATCCGTAGAGTCCTGGAGGAAACAAACTGGAATCTGAAGCAGGCAGCTAAGGAATTGGATATCGCCAGGGGAACTCTGTACAGCAAGATGAAGAAATACGGGATAGATAAACCTTAAGGATCTGTTTCCCTTAACCCCCACAGCCTGATTTGGCATCTGAATTGCATCCTGTTTATCAAAGAAAGACAATGGACATTCCACTATCAGCCCCTCCCCGCATTCGGAGCCATCGACAAGGAGTGGTGTTTTTCTTGAATTTATCGGCTTTAAAGGAGCTTTTTTTATGTCAGATCACTTCGCAACAGAGACAGCAAAGGATGAGATCCTCCTCGACCTGATTGACCATTCTCTTCCCAAAGCAGAGGCGACCTTGATTCACAGGGTCCTGGAAGAAACAAACTGGAACCTGAAAAAAGCGGCGATGAAGCTTGAAATTGCTCGCGGCACATTGTACAGCAAAATAAAAAAATACAATATCAAAAGGCCTGCTATGCCTGTCCCCCTCTGAATGAATCGCAAGATAAATTCCTTATTCACAGGTTTCCGCATATTATTCAAATATTCTATCCATCCTAATAATCCATTAATCTACCCATTCAGCATCTTCCATGCTTTGGCTCCACTAATCATTAATCGCTTAGCCCATGTCGATTATTGAACACCCCTGCATTTCAACTTTTATAATTTAATATCAAGTTGTTATCCAGTCAGATCGCCACAGAACATCTATCATGTGTGATGTGTTTTGAACACTATCCCCTTTTTTTATGGGCGAAAAGAGCCTACTCTTTCAAGACCAACCTAAGTGAGATATAACCTGTTGATATTCCAAGAATTTTTGTAGATTAGCGCCGCCGGCATGATAGTTGCTATTTACAAAGATAAAACCCCAATACAGGTTTTTTGTTGTTCGACCAACACCAGGAAAGGAGATGGCCCAATGATTAATATAGATAATACGGATAATCAGCCTAAAATTCTAATTGTAGACGACGATCCTGTTTCCCATATTATTTTGGAAGGATATCTCCAACCCGATAATTATCAGATACATTACGTTGCCGGCGGCGAAAAAGCATTGAAATTGGTCAAAGATATCAAGCCGGATCTGGTTATTCTCGATATCATGATGCCGGGGATTTCAGGATTTGATGTTTGCAAGATATTAAAAAACGACAAGGCTACCTGTGATATTCCTGTTATTTTTACTACCGCTCTTTCAGATCCTTATTCTCATGAAATGGGGATTGAGTCTGGGGCAGAGGGATTTATAGTCAAGCCTTTTAATCAGGGTTTAATCCGTGCCTACGTAAAGGTATTTATCAAGATGAAAAAAACTTTAGACAATTCCAGGCAGAGATTGGCTCGTAATAAAGACTTTACGAGCATGATCATTCACGATTTAACCAATTTGAATATGGCTATTTCAGGTAATCTCGAACTGGCTATGACGGAGCTTGATGAATCCGCAAGCGCCAAGAACTATATGAGAAAAGCCTTATATATCCTTAAAAGCTCAAGCAAAATGCTTGAAAAAGCTCAGGACATAACATGCTTTAAATCAACCGTGAGCAACATGGATTTTAATCCTGTCAATCTTATCGACCTGATAAAGAAGGCTTCAGGGCTCTTTGAGACAGAGATGGAATCAAAGAATCTAAGATTTGATCTGCAAAAATCCGATCCTGTCCTTGTCCGTGGAGACAGCGGCTTACTACTGCGGGTATTGGTAAATCTTATAGGTAACGCCATTGAATCTTCCCAGACTGGAACCGAAATCGATATCGCAGTCACAAAGAAAAAAGAGGAAACAAAAGGCCCTGTTCAGTATGTGGAATTAACTGTTTCCAACCAGTGCAGCCCTATCCCGGAAAAATACCATAAAATGATCTTTGAAAGATTCAAACAGGCTCCAAACAGAGGAACGATAAGGCAAGGCCATGGCCTTGGCCTTGCCTTTTGCAAGCTGGTCATAGAATCACATAAAGGAAGAATCTGGGTTGAGTCTCCTCTGCCCGGAGAGGAAGGGGGCGTTGCGGTTCATTTTACATTGCCGGGTGCATTAATGGAAGAGGCTGGTCTGGAACTTAAAAGAGGTGTAAAATTTAAGAAAGCAACAAATCTTACCAAGCGAGACCTTTGCATAACCCCGGTATTGTCATTGCGGTTAGCCAAAGCTCCGAACGTAGCGAAGGGGGCAAGCAAAGCAATTTCATCACTGATAAGCCACAAGATTGCCACGTCGCCTTGCTCCTTGCAATGACCAGAATTGACCAAAATGAGGGTTGTGCAAAGCTCTCTAAATCGGAGGTCCTGCATTTCGAGACCTTTGCAAAACGCCCCCTTTTGCCCAATTTCGGCGTCAGGCTCAAATTTTAAGCCTCGAAATACTCAATGTATTCCTACGTTTAAGATTTTCGCCTTCCTTGAACTTGAACAAAATTGAGCATTTTTCAAAGGTCTCATTTCGCGGAAGAAAAATAATATGATGGCTATTCCAAAATACTTTGCTGCATTTGTTTTTATTATAGCGGTTCTCTTTTATGATAATTTATTTGCTTTATCAAAAAATGAGATACAACAAAACGAGTGTTTGCCATGCCATGAAATTGTTTACGAGAAAGGTATTTCCAGTCTTTATCAACAGTCGCCTTTTGAAAAAATAGAATGCGTTATATGCCATTTGAAAGGTGAAAGCATTACACCTGTTCGATATAAGAGCTCCGTTAATTTCGATATAGAGGAACCTATGATTTTATCCAGTCCTGATTATCTGGAAGAGCATACAATTTTTCTGAAGGGATTTGTCAGGAACGCCATGTATGACATTAATATTATGCTTAGTGATATGTCAAAAAACACGTTAAGGAAAGAATTTAAAGGGATGACCCCTGCAAAAGTTCAGAACATAAAAACAGATGATGAGAGGCCGCCTGTGATATCAGGAATCAAGGTCGGCCCCATAAAAAAGGCGATATTTCTTGAGACTACCATAACCTGGGATACTGATAAGCCGTCAACCTCTTATCTGCAGTACTGGATTCGTGAGCAATCCCGGAACAATGTCTCAGAGGATAACACTCTGACCAAGCATCACCGGGTAACACTGTATGGTCTGGTGGCAGGGAAGAACTATCACCTTCGCGTAGTGTCGCGGGATATGTTTGGCAATGAAGTTATATCTGAGGATATGGTTTTTAATACAGCAACAACCTCAAAGAGTTTTGAAGTTGAGACAACAGATAATATAGAACAAGTGGGGCAGTAGAATTAGCGGTAAACAGGATGGACATATCTTTATGCTTAATTCGGCGTTTGGTTTACACCTGGAGACCACAAAGCCCGTAAATGTATGTATAGAGTATATCAAGGTGGATGACCCAGCTGTGATAAATAATCCGCAAATTGAATCAGTTTCAGCCCTTAGAGACCGATGCCCGGAATTGAGGTCTGGAAAGGAGCTGACCATTGAGGTCTGTTATCAATGCCACTCGCCGGAGGATCTGGGATTGACCCATCCTGTCGGGGTTGTTCTAAAAGGAACAATGAAAACTCCAAATGATTTGCCGGTATTGAAAGGCAATATAATCACCTGCGTTACTTGTCATAACGTCCACGGAGCAAACCGACCGTATCTTGCTCGACAGGAGATGACCCATGATGTTTGTGTCTCCTGTCATGACGAGTATTGAAAAACATGATAGATATTATCTGAGTAAATTAATATACCAGGATATCAGACCAGGTCCGAAAAAGATATAGGTAGCGGCGCCTATAGATAGAAACGGGCCGAACGGCACGGCGATTTTCATTCCCTTTTTCGTGCGCAACATGATTGTGATTCCGACAAGAGTTCCGATAAGAGATGAAAAAAAGATTGTAAAGAGTATGCCTTTCCAGCCAATGATTGTTCCAATCATAGCCATGAGCTTTATGTCTCCGCCTCCCATGCCTTCGGCCTTTTTAATTAGATAATAGATACACCCAACCAGCAGGAGACTTCCTCCTCCGGCAAGCAGCCCCAGCAGAGATCCCTTGTATGTTATTGACGGAAGGGCAAAGGATGCCAGGAAACCGGCTGGTATGCCGGGAATAGTTATTATATCCGGTATGATCTGATGATCAATGTCGATAAAGGTTATTACGAGCAGAGTTGTAATAAAGGCAAAGTAAACAAGTGCTTCGAGGGTAGGCCCAAACTTGAGAAATGTGCAGAGCGCAAAAGCGCCGCTTATAATTTCCACAAGTGGATAACGGAACGATATCGGCTTATTACAATAGCGGCATCGTCCTTTAAGCAGGAGATAGCTTAAAACAGGAATATTATCGTAGAATCGTATTATACTGCCGCAATCCGGACAGATTGAACGAAGTGGATCAATGATTGATTTTGAGGCCGGCAGCCTGTATATACATACATTTACAAAGCTTCCTATGCACATGCCGAACATGAAAATTATTATTTGGATCAGGTAAGAAAACATTTTATTTATTCCTCAATCAAAATTTTAAATATTATAAGTATGTTTCATTTAAAAATCAAGATTGATATTGTCAAAGATAAATTATGTTTTATATTATTAGTTTTGAGTTTAAACTCTTTGCCTTTAAATAACCCTGAGCTTTTTTAAGCGGTTGTGAAGGGGAATACATTATAAGGAGAAATTATGGCTGAATCTGACAGAGATGACCTTATCAGCATTATTGACGGAGATGGAAAGGATGCTGACATACCTTCTGTTTTACCTTTAATGCCTGTTCGTGATGTAGTGATTTTTAATGATATGTTGCTTCCTCTTTTTGTTGGGCGTGAAAAATCGGTGCGTGCCGTAGAAGAGGCTGTAACAAAGGACAGTTTTTTAATGCTGGTTACCCAGAAAGATCCAAGTGTTGAAAGCCCAAAGCCCGGTGAAATTTACAAGGTTGGAACCGTCAGCCGTATTCTTCGCATGTTAAAACTTCCTGACGGCAGTGTTAAAGCCCTTGTGCAGGGAGTTTCCAAAGCCCGGATTGTAAAATATGTAAAAAGGAAGGATTTCTATATTGTAAAAATTGAAATTATTCCTGAAAATCCTGTAAAAAAAATAAACCTTGAAACCGAGGCTATGATGAGGAATGTCCGGGGTAATTCCAAGAAAATCCTGGCGCTCCGCGGGGAATTAACAGGAGATGTGAGCAGTATTCTGGAAAGCATAGATGATCCAGGCAAGCTCGCAGATCTTGTTGCCTCGAATTTAAAGCTGAAAATAAAAGAATCGCAGGCTTTGCTGGAGCATATTGATCCTGTAAAACGCCTCAACAAAATAAACGATCTGCTTTCCCGTGAAGTTGAGCTTTCATCCATCCAGGCCAAGATTCAGTCTGACGTCAGGGAAGAAATTTCTAAAAATCAGAGAGATTATTTTTTAAGGGAGCAGGTGAGGGCTATCCATAAGGAATTGGGCGAACAGGATGAAAGGAAACAGGAAATAGCCGAGTACAGCAAAAATATCAAAAAAGCAAGGATGTCAAAAGAGGCGGAAAAAGAGGCGAAAAAGCAGCTAAAACGGCTGGAACAGATGCATCCTGATTCTGCGGAAGCTTCGGTAATACGAACTTACCTGGACTGGCTTGTTGATATGCCATGGAGCATAACGACCAAAGATGTAATCAATATAAAGAACGCAAAAAAGCTGCTTGATGCGGACCATTATGCCCTTGACAAGGTAAAGGATCGCGTGCTGGAATATTTAAGCGTTCGCAAGCTTAACCCGGACAGCAAAGGCCCGATTCTTTGCTTTGTCGGCCCCCCGGGCGTTGGAAAGACCTCGATGGGCCGTTCAATTGCCAATGCCATGAAACGAAAATTTGCTCGGATTTCTTTGGGCGGCATACATGATGAAGCAGAAATAAGGGGTCACCGTCGCACATATATAGGGGCTTTACCCGGACGCATATTACAGGGCTTGAAACAGTGCGGCACAAGGAATCCTGTTTTTATGATGGACGAGATCGACAAAATCGGAGCTGATTTTCGAGGCGATCCATCTTCTGCTCTTTTAGAGGCTTTTGACCCTGAGCAGAATTTTAGTTTTAGCGACCACTATCTTAACCTGCCTTTTGATCTGTCAAAGGTTATATTTGTACTTACAGCAAACCTGACGGATACTATCCCTTCAGCTCTTCTGGACAGGATGGAGATTATTTCAGTTTCCGGATATATGGAAGAGGAAAAAAGGATAATCGCCGAAAAGTACCTTTTGCCTCGGCAGATAAAGGAAAACGGTTTAAAGCCCAAAACCATGAATATCAGCACAGGGGCGTTGGAGCAATTAATCAGAGAATACACGTCAGAGGCAGGCTTAAGAAACCTTGAACGGGAGATAGGAAGCATATGCCGAAAAGTGGCCCGCAAAATAGCCGAAGGGGAAAAAAGTCCTTTTAATATCACAAAAACCAACCTGCAAAAATATATGGGTGTGCCGAAATATTTCCCTGAAATGGATCAGGAAAACAGTCAGGTCGGCTTGTCTACAGGCCTTGCCTGGACACAGGCCGGCGGTGAGGTCCTGTATGTGGAAGCTTCTTTGATCAGGGGAAAAGGTGATTTGATTGTAACAGGACAGCTTGGAGATGTAATGCAGGAGTCTGCTCGTGCGGCCGTTACTTATGCCAGGTCAAATCTTGGTTTGTATAAAATAAAGGAAAACCTGTTTGAAAATCATGATGTGCATATCCATGTTCCGGCAGGCGCTATACCCAAAGATGGGCCGTCTGCAGGCATTGCAATGGCTACAGCCCTTATTTCCGCCATGACTAATAAGCCGATTTGCAAAGATGTTGCCATGACAGGTGAAATTACCCTTAGAGGGAGGGTCCTTCCCATAGGTGGTTTAAAGGAAAAATCTCTTGGAGCTTTAAGGGCCGGAATCCATACTGTTATATTGCCCGAGAAGAACAGAAAGGATCTGGCCGAGATCCCGGCGAATGTAAAACGTAAGATAAAATTCATTCCTGTAAGCAACATGGATGAAGTCCTTAGCATAGCCCTTGAAAAGCAAAAGAAATCAAAGCAACCGGCAAATAAATGAAAATACTTGCTGTTGATACTGCCGTAAAAAGTTGCAGCGTTGCGATAATTGATAAAGAATCCTTGCTGGCCGAGGTTACTCTGGGCGTTGAACAAACACATTCAAAGCATTTAATGGAAATGATAAACACCACGGTTGAATTATCGGGTATTATTATTTCCGAACTGGACGGATTTGCCGTAACCAGAGGCCCTGGAAGTTTTACAGGTCTTCGAATAGGAATAAGTTCAATAAAGGGGCTGGCTGCGGCAACCCGCAAACCCTTGGTAGGTGTTTCAAGCCTTGATGCGCTTGCCATGCAGTGTTTTTTTTCTCAACACCTCATCTGTCCTCTTTTAGATGCCTGCAGGGGGGATGTCTATTTTTCACATTACAGATTTAACAACGGTATTTTAAAAAAAGAGATTGACGAGCAGGTTCTGCCTGTTGGAGAAGCTGTTTGTGATATTAATGAAGAGTGTATATTTGTTGGAAACGGTGCGTTTGTTTATCAAAAAATTATCAGGGATAAGTTGGGAGGTCTTGCACATTTTGCCTTGCCCCATCAAACCACTATTCGGGCTTCGACGATAGCAAACATCGGCAGGCATAGATTTGAAAACAATGATACGGATGATATAAGCGATTTTGTACCCTTCTACATGCGAAAAGCATATGCAGATCTAAGCAGCAACAGCAGCAAAAGCTCTCATTGACATTATTGTTTGATATGATAATATAATTAAATGAATAATTTTTCTTTTTCCGATCCACCCGGGCAAACAGCATTTCCTGTGGCAAAAGCCGGGTATTCTTTTATTTTAGCCTCAGCATTTATAACTGCTGTGTTTGCTTTGTTGGGACTGACTTTTTTGTCTTTGACAGGGCTTGCGGTTACCATTTTTATCTGCTATTTTTTTAGAGATCCGGATCGGGTTACTCCCAATAAGAACGGCGCAGTTGTTTCGCCCGCAGATGGAAAGATTGTTGAAGCGTGTATCAAGGATAGCAGCCCGTATTTTGAAGGCCGTTGTCTTAAGGTAAGCATCTTCATGACGGTGTTTAATGTCCATGTAAATCGCATTCCGCATGAAGGGACGGTTGAAAAAATAAATTATTATCCAGGAAAATTTATTTCCGCAAATTTCAACAAGGCATCAACAGATAATGAACGAAATGCGGTTTTTATTAAAACAGACCAGGGGAAAAAATATTGTGTTGTCCAGATCGCAGGGCTGATTGCCAGGCGAATTATCTGCAAGGTTCATGATGGCGACCAAATGGCCCGCGGGCAACGTTTTGGTATGATATGCTTTGGCTCACGGCTTGATGTTTATTTGCCTGATGACACAAAGTTAAACGTGTGCATTGAAGACAGGGTAAAAGCAGGGACATCAATATTGGGATATCTGACATGAAAAGAAGAAAAATTAGAAAAAAGGACTTTCGTCGCGGGATATATATTCTGCCGAACATCTTTACTTCTCTTAATATTTTTTGCGGCTTTTATGCAATTATATCTTCGATAGATGGTAAATATATTGCAGCGTCTATAGCGATAATGATTGCGGTTGTGTTTGATACGTTAGACGGTAAGATAGCCAGGATTACAAAAACCACAAGCAGATTCGGCGTGGAATACGACTCTCTTTCAGATCTTATATCCTTTGGTCTTGCTCCAGGGTTAATGATCTACCTGTGGGCGCTTAAACCTCTTGGGAGGATCGGATGGCTTGCTGCATTTCTTTTTATGACGTGCGGAGCCCTGAGGCTGGCACGTTTCAATACACAGACAGGCAGTATCAGCGGCGAGTATTTTGTCGGTCTTCCAATACCGGCTGCAGCGGGCATGCTTGCCGCAACCATCCTGTTCTGTCACAGGTTCGACATAGCGGTGGATGCGAATCCAGTGGTAATTCTTGTAATGCTTTACATGCTTGCCTTTTTAATGGTTAGTACGATTAAATATAATAGCTTCAAAAAGAATTCAGAAATTTCTCGAACGATGAATTTTAATGTTCTGGTTACTGCGATACTGATATTGATTTTTATCGCTGCTCAGCCGCCTATTGCCCTGTTTCTTTTAGGGATTGCCTATATTGTCTCAGGTCCTGTCACTACAATAAGGTATCATAAACTTATAAAACAAAAAGAAGCCGAATTTCACGAAACAGATATGCACGACACAAAGCCTGTTTAATTAAGGATGTAAATATCAGGAGTCAGGTGTCTTGTGTCGGGTTTCAGGTTGTCGGCTATTGGGGGAGCATAGCATCATGTCAAAAGAATATAGAATTTCAGTTATTCCGGGTGATGGAACAGGCCCGGAAGTTATAACAGAAGGCATTAAAGTAATTGAAACAGTGGCGGATAAATGCGGTTTTATCTGCAAATTTACACATTACAATATCGGCGGTGAGCATTATAAAGAAACCGGAGAGATCCTGCCGGACAAGGTTCTTGAGTCGCTTGCGCTGTCGGACGCAATATACCTGGGTGCCATTGGTCATCCTGATGTTAAACCTGGTATTCTTGAAAAGGGCATACTTTTGAAACTCAGGTTCCATTTTGACCAGTATATCAACTTAAGGCCTGTTAAGCTGTATGAAGGGGTTAATACTCCGTTAAAGGACAAAGGGCCTGAAGATATTGACTTTGTTGTAGTGCGTGAGAATACGGAAGGCCTTTACGTGGGCGCGGGCGGCTGCTTAAAGTTCGGGACCGCTGATGAAGTGGCAATTCAGGAATCGATAAATACACGCAAGGGAGTGGAAAGATGCATAAGATATGCCTTTGAATGTTGCAGAAAACGCAACAAGGCAAAAAAGTTAACTCTTTGCGGAAAAACCAATGTGCTGACCTTTGCATTTGATTTATGGGAACGCACCTTTAATGAGGTTGCAAAAGAATACCCGGACATTGAAACAGATTATGCGCATGTTGATGCTGTCTGTATGTGGATGGTAAAAAATCCTGAGTGGTTCGATGTTATTGTTACTGATAACATGTTTGGGGATATTATTACAGATCTGGCTGCAATTATACAGGGCGGCATGGGGATTGCGGCAGGAGGAAACATCAACCCCGAGGGTGTTTCAATGTTCGAGCCGATCGGCGGATCTGCCCCCAAGTACACAGGCAAGCAGGTAATCAATCCGATTGCCGCTATTTTAGCGGCTAAACTTATGCTTGAAACATTAGGTGAGAATAAGGCGGCATCTTTGATAGAAGGGGCGGTAACAAAGGTTCTTCGAGACGATCTAAAGGATGTTGCAGCAGGGAAGATGGGATTTACGACAAAAGAGGTCGGCGACCTTGTGTCAGAATATATTAAAGGGGAAGGTAATCGTGTCTGAGAAGAAATTTAATGTTGCAGTGGCAGGAGCTACAGGCGCTGTCGGGAACCAGATGATAGCCTGCCTGGAAGAGAGGAACTTTCCTGTCAAGTCTATTAAGCTTTTGGCTTCCAGTCGATCAGTCGGCCGCAAGCTTTATTTTAGAGGGGATTTAGTGGAAGTTGAAGAGTTGAATAAAAATTCTTTCAGAGGCGTGGACATCGCCCTTTTTTCGGCAGGCGGGGGTATAAGTAAAAAATTTGCGCCAATTGCCGCAAAGGACGGGTGTGTTGTTATTGATAATTCCAGCGCCTGGCGGATGGATCCGGAAGTTCCTCTTGTTGTTCCTGAAGTTAATCCTCATGCAGTTGCTGCATATACAAACAAAGGTATTATTGCAAATCCGAACTGTTCTACAATCCAGATGGTTGTTGCTCTTGGTCCTATTTACAAAAAATGCGGAATAAAGAGGATTGTGGTTTCAACATATCAGGCTGTATCCGGCACTGGAAAGAAAGCAATTAATGAACTTTTTGACCAGACAAGATCCATGATAAATTTCATCGATTACAAGATAAATGTATATCCACACAGGATAGCCTTTAACTGTCTTCCCCACATAGATGTGTTTCTGGATAATGGATATACCAAAGAAGAAATGAAGATGGTAAATGAGACAAGAAAAATCCTGGAAGACTATAATATAGGGGTCACGGCGACAACGGTTCGTGTTCCAGTGTTTTTCGGCCATTCTGAATCGATTAATATTGAAACCGTAAAGCATATTACGGCTGCTGAAGTAAGGTCTCTTCTTGAAAATGCGTCTGGTGTTAAGGTTGTGGATGATCCTGCAAAGAATGTTTATCCGCTGGCTGTTGATGCCGCTGGTCAGGATTTGACACTTGTGGGCCGCATCAGGGAAGATGAATCGATTCCAAACGGGATAAATATGTGGGTTGTTGCCGATAATATAAGGAAGGGAGCTGCAACCAACACGGTTCAGATAGCGGAAATCCTGGCGGAAAATTATTTATAAAGATCGAAAATGGGGTTTAAATGGAGAGAGTACCAATTACAAAAGCTGGTTACGAGAAACTAAAAAAAGAGCTGGAATATCTTCGACAGGTTGAGCGACCCCAAAACATAAAAGCCATTGAAGAAGCTCGCGCGCATGGAGATCTTAGCGAAAATGCGGAGTTTGAAGCGGCAAAGAACAGGCAGAGTTTTATTGAAGGCCGGATAGGTGAATTAGGATATAAGCTGGCCAATGCTGATATCATTAATCCTGATACACTTACCAAGGATTGTGCTGTATTCGGCTGCACTGTTTTGCTTGAAAATATAGATAATGAAGAGAATGTAAAATATCAGCTTGTGGGGCCGGACGAATCAAGTATCGAGGAAGGTCGAATATCAGTATCCTCACCACTTGGCAGAGCGATTGTGGGAAAAAAACCAGGAGACGAGATCCAGCTTCAGGCTCCTGGTGGAAAAAGATTTTATGAATTGGTAGAGATATTGTAGCGTTAGTCGAGTAGTTAAATAGTCGAGTCGTCGAGTTGTAAGAGTCTTTGAACCACTCGACCAATCAACCGGTTGACCAAACTTAGTTCATAATGGAGGGTTTTATTTTGGCACGTATTACAATTGAAGATTGCCTGGAAAAGGTACCAAACCGTTTTTTGCTGTGCAACATGGCTGCAAAGCGCGTTAGGCAGATTAGCGAAGGTTCCGAATATCTGGTAAGTTCGCCGAAAAACGAAGACATTGTTATTGCCCTTAGAGAAATTGCCGCCGGCAAGGTAGTTCTAAGGCAAGATAAAGAAAAAAAGTAACCGTAAACTGTTTTCAATATCCAAAATGCTTGAATCGTTGCATAGTTCATTGAGAAACCTGTGAACTGTGAACCGACAACCGTGAACGGTTATTTTTTGTCAAAACCCGGCTATATATATAAGATGTTGAACAGGTTTGTTGGTAAAGCCCTGCATAAATATAATATGATATCTGATGGAGATAGAATATTAGTGGGGCTCTCCGGAGGAAAAGACAGTCTTACTCTCCTGACGATTTTAAAGGAACGTCAGCCTCGAATTCCCATAAAATATGAGCTGTTTGCTGTTTGTGTTGATCCCGGGTTTGAGGGAGGCCATAGTAAAGCCCTTGCAGGTTATTGCGATAAAAACGGCTTCAAGCTCATCGTAGAGTATACAGATTATGGAATTCTGGCTCATAGCCCGACAAATAGAGAAAATCCCTGTTTTTTGTGTTCAAGGTTACGCAGGAAACGGCTTTTTGAAATTGCCGATGAGCTTGGATGCAACAAGCTGGCCTTAGGGCATAATAAGGACGATATCATTGAGACACTGTTCTTAAATATGTGTTATTCAGGTGAGATTAGCACCATGGTTCCTTCCCAGTCTTTTTTTCAGGGAAGGTTCACGGTAATAAGGCCCCTTGCATTTGCGGATGAGAATATCATAAGCCGTTTTGCCGGTGAAAAAGGGTTTCCAGCCTTTGTCAATCCATGCCCTTCAGCGAAAGTATCTAAACGACAGGAAATAAAAACTCTTTTAAGGCAGTTATACACCAGCAATAAAAAGATAAAAGGAAATATTTTCAGGGCCATGAGCCATGTGAATACAGACTATTTATTGAAGTAGGGTAACACCTAAATGAAAGATATCCAGGACCAACACGATTTTCGCAATATACCTGTTGACAAGGTGGGGATAAAAGATATTCGATATCCCATCACGGTTCTTGACCGGAAGAACGGTTTTCAGCATACTATTGCTTCAATCAACATGTATGTGGACCTGCCTGAGAGATACAAAGGGACGCACATGAGCCGTTTTGTTGAGCTGCTCCATCTATTTCGATCTGAGATTTCTTTGAAAAAAATTTCAGATATTCTTGACCAGATGAAGAAGCATTTAAAAGCGGCTTCGGCGCATATTGAGATCACATTTCCTTATTTTATTGAAAAAAAAGCCCCTATAAGTAATTCTCCCGGACTCATGGACTATACATGCAGGATCATCGGATCAAGCGGCCATGACGGCAGACTAGACCTTGTATCAGAAGTAATAGTTCCTGTTTCTTCTGTTTGTCCCTGCTCAAAGGAAATAAGCGATACAGGCGCTCATAATCAGCGGGGAGAAGTGAGGCTCAGCACAAGATTTAAGAAATTTATCTGGATAGAAGATATGATAGAGCTGGTGGAGAAATCTGCGTCATGTGAAGTATATTCTGTGTTAAAACGTGTTGATGAAAAGCATGTAACTGAACAGGGCTTTTCAAACCCTAAGTTTGTTGAGGATATTGTTCGGGATGTCGCTGAAAAGCTGAAAAAAGACGGAAATGTTACCTGGTTTTCCGTAAGCGCTGAAAATTTTGAGTCGATCCACAACCATAATGCGTATGCATTCATTGCAAGCGGAAGAAGATAATTACACTTTTACATCCCTTAACATGTGCAAGGTGCTTCAAACTTTCGCCAAGATTTCTTTAATCTTTGCCATTATGGTCGTGGGTTCAAACGGCTTGACGACGAAATCGTTTGCACCTGCTTTAATCGCGTCGATGATGCGGTTCCGCTCGCCTTCGGTTGTGCACATAATGATAGGAACATTGTTTCCGCTTGCGCGAATCTTTTTCACAGCCTCAATCCCGGTCATGTTAGGCATGACCCAGTCCATTATTACCAGGTCCGGATTCTCTTCAGCGACTTTTTCTACAGCCATTGCTCCGTCCATGGCCTGCACTATAGTTTGTACACCAGCCTCATTCAGGGTTTTGACAAGGACATGACGCATTAACGCGGAATCGTCAGCTACCAGAACTTTCATGAGTTAACACCTTTCTTAATAATAGTTTTTTATTGGATTGAAACCCTCTGCAGTCCCGCCCAGCGGGCTTCGACTGTAAGGAGGTTTTTGCCCCCCCCTTATTTGATTCGCTTGCTAACCCCGTTTACCTTCGGAGGGCCTCAGGTGGACGTGGAATGCGCTCGCTTTTGCTGTTCAAAAGTAACATGGAGTGTAAACGGACCCAGGTCGCTTGTAAAGGGGACTTTAAACCATGTTGACTTTGAAGGGTACTGAACAACATATTCGTTGCCACTTAACACTGTCGGAAGGCCCAGGTCAACCGGAGGGCCGTCGTCTGAAGATAACTTTTTTTTAGCTCCGCCGGCAACCATATTTACCAGCTCCGCAACACCATCAGCCACAAGATCATCAACGACCCGCGTCTCGGAACCGAGCATACGATTAATAATAGCAAGCACGGTTTTCACTGGAAAAGTGAGTGCAACATTACCTCGAACCGGTCCGCTTAAACCGATAAGGGCTGTAATGTACCCTGGATTTACCGTGCTATCAGCGAGCCCGGTCTTCCCGGGAGTTGCCTTGCAACCCAGCATGGATACAAACAGGTTTTGGACACTTTCTATAAAAGGATTTATATGCTCTGCCTTCATTTCCGGGTTTTGCCTTATTCCCCTGCTTGCAATGCAACTGTTTTTATTATTCCGTTTCTTGGGGATAGCATGGCACCTCTTGTTCCACTTGTCTCAGTACAACCTTTTCGCCGGATAGAACAGCTTCCAGCGGCCCCGTGAACACCTTGTTTGCCAGCACCTTGTAGCCTGCGACGCATAAAATTGTCCCCGGATACAGCAATCCCCTGATTAATATGTGCGGTTTTGCGCGGGCGCGAGAATCAGCTTCGATTTTTTGCATCTCTGCTTTTACTTTTTCAACAGCCTCTTCCGCCTTTAAAAGCCTTTTTGTGGCAGCTTCACGTTCATCTAGCGAAAGCTCTTTCTGTTTGACCATCATCGGATCTAACAATTTGTGTATTCGCTCCACCTCTGCCTGAAGAGGCACGAGTTCCTTTTCCCTGGCTGCTATTTTAGCCGGGAGCAAATAGTCCTCGGCAACAACAAGTTCAGTGATTGCATGCCCGTTATTACCTACCTCTCTTGCAACGATACCACCAAGCGCTGTTATGCTCCCTCCAACCAGTTGCCCATCCGGGATGATCACCGCACCTTGTGCCTTTAGCGTGGACTGCATGATCTTATCCTTGACCACAATATCCCCCTTGGATTCAATGTGCCCCCCCAGGATATAGGTCGTCTTGATACCACCCTCGACCTTGATTTTTCGATCCTCCCCGCCGGCTATTCCCTTACCTACAATTAGATTTCCACCTGCATGAATAATTGCCGACTTCAGGGCTCCTTTAATCTCGATAGTATCACCAGTGGTGATCTTTGCGCCCGCCGTTACATCTCCCTCAATCACGAGCGATCCCGGATAATTCAGGTGGCCGTGTGTTATATCCACATCCCCGGATATTGTTTTTTCTGTGTTAACAGCGAGCACCCCTGAAACCCACTTAACACGGCCCCTTCTGGTCGCAAAATATTCCACTCTGTCATTTTTCTTCTGGACTTCGACATTCAACCCCGGGCGTATCTCAGCAGATTTTGGTTGGCGCGCTGCAATAGGTTTTCCAAACACGTTGCAGCCCTCCTGACCTTCCTTTGGGAGTGTGACGTATGCCAGAAGCTGGCCATTTTCGACTACCGGTCGTTCTGTCTGGAGCATATAGTCTCCATTTGTCGATTTTTTATCGACCATGGACCCTTTATCGAAAAAATCGCCGGCCCATTTGATAGTTTCGTCTATCGGTGGAACCGGTGGTCTGCCTTCGACGATAGGCATTTCACTTATACGAGTAGTTCCGCTTTTTATTGACCAGCGCAGGAGTGTTTCCAGTTCTTCCTCGCGTGGAATGGGGGTTACGCCGGCAGCTTCGAGCTCTTGCTTGATATGGGGTACAATCTCATTGGGATTGGTCTCTGATATGGTGCAGTCAAGCATAACCGCCATGTCGTCATCGGTGATACGCAGCTCGAATTTAGACTGATCTTCTACCATAACACCTTTTAAATATCCGCCATTCCCCTTGGCGAATGGCAAAATCATTATGCTCCTGATACTACCCGCACAAGAAAAAACAAGCTCTCTTCAACCCGCAATATGGAAGGGAAGGAAAAATAAAATAAATATAAGAAGAATTGAACTTGTATGTCAATTAAAATAATGCTGCAACAACATATTTTGGTAACGGGTATCAGACTGTCGGAGATTCTCAAAACACCGGAGCTTGTCGATGTCAAAAATAAAGCTATTCAAACAGGGGTAAGGGGGAATTGGCAAATTGTCACGGTTTTGCACGTCACCTCTTGCAGGCCAATTACGACGTTCGGACGATTCAACAAATATTGGGGCATAGCGATGTGCGAGCCACAATGATTTATACACACACGATTAAGAGTCAGACTACTAATTCCACCCTGACCGCACAGACCTTGAATCCCGGTATTCGAGATACCGGGTCGAGGGTGTCGCTGGTCAAAATATTGGCCGCCGCTTCCCCAAAATGAAACGGAATAAAGACAATTCCCTCCGGGCTTTTCCTGGTAAGGCAGGCGCGAGTGGTAATCTCTCCTCGCCGTGATGTTATTTTAACCATACTGCCGTCTGCTATCCCCTTTTTTTCCGCATCTAACGGATTAATCTCCGTGATTGCTTCGGGAGAAATCGAGTTAAGCCCCTCGACCTTGCGGGTCATGGTGCCGCTGTTGTAATGGTAAAGGACTCTTCCTGTTGAAAGAAGAAAAGGATATTCTTCATTTGGAAGTTCATCCGAGAGGATGAATTCCACGGATTGAAACAATCCTTTTCCACGGGTAAAACTACCTTTATGCAGATACGGAGTGCCCGGATGTTCCCGGTTCGGGCATGGCCACTGGAGACTATTCTTGTTGAGACGTTCATAGTGAATTCCACCGTAAATCGGCACAAGACAGGCGATTTCCTCCATGATCTCTTCAGGATCATTGTAATTCATAGGCATTCCCATCTTTTCAGACAGGCTGCAGATTATCTTCCAATCAGGTCTGGAATCCCCCAAGGGGGCTAATCCCTGCCTCACCCGTTGGACTCGCCTTTCCGTATTGGTAAAAGTACCCTCTTTTTCAGCAAAACTGGTAGCAGGAAGGACCACATTGGCCAGTTTTGCCGTTTCTGTCATAAAGATATCCTGAACCACCAGAAAATCTAATTTTTTCAGAGCCGCTTCTACATCTTTTGAGTTGGGATCGCTCACAACGGGATTTTCTCCCATGATGTACATCCCTTTTATCTTTCCTTCCAGAATGGCAGACCACATGTCTGTTACAGCCATGCCTGGTTTTGGCGGAAGTTTCTTGCCCCAGGCATCTTCGAATTTTCCGACGATCTCCTGGTCGGAAACAGACTGGTAACCAGGGAGTACATCTGGAAGGGCGCCCATATCGCAGGCCCCCTGCACATTGTTTTGACCTCGCAGCGGGTTAACCCCGCCCCCTTCGATTCCAACGTTTCCACACAACATGGCGAGATTGGCAATCGATTTAACATTGTCAGTGCCAAATGCGTGCTGGGTGATGCCCATGGCATATGCAATAGACCCTCTTCCGGCTTTGGCATAAAGACGTGCGGCCTTTCTCAAATCTTCAGACGGTATACCGGTGATCAATTCAACAAATTCCGGGTTGTATCGCATTACCGTCTCTTTCAAGGCCATAAAGTTTTCTGTTTTGTCTGCCACATAAGAGATATCATACAGTTCTTCATCTATAATTACATGCATCATTCCGTTTAACCAGACCACATCCGTACCAGGCTTTGGACGGAGCCAGATTTCAGCATACTGCACCATTTCTATCTCCCGGGGATCGACCACAATCAGTTTTGTTCCGTTTTCCTGTATGGCCTTTATCATCCCAAGGGCTATGACGGGGTGATTTTCAGTGGGATTGCTCCCTGTAAGGAGGATTACATCAGCCTTTTTAAAATCGGCTATCGGGTTGGTCATTGCCCCGCTCCCAAAAGACTGGGCTAAACCGGCCACTGTAGACGCGTGACAGAGCCGCGCACAGTGGTCCACATTGTTGGTGCCAACCACTGCGCGCATAAATTTCTGCATAAGATAATTTTCCTCATTGGTGCACTTCGCCGAACTCAAACCAGCCAAGCTGTCAGGATCATTATCCCTTATTTCCAAAAACTTTTGGGCGACATGAGAGATCACATCTTCCCAGCTTGCCTCCCAAAAATATCCCCTTTTTCGGATAAGCGGTTTTTTTAACCGATCCGGATGACGAACAAATTCATTTCCAAATCTCCCCTTTACACAGAGATTCCCAAAATTGGGGCCATCTTCAGGATCAGCGGTTACTTCAACAATTGAGTTTCCTTTCATGTTCAAGTCAATGGTACATCCGCAACCGCAGAACGGGCAGACTGTTTTGACTTTTTTGATTTCACCGGGGACAACAGGAAAGTCGACCGATTTTTTTGTCAGAGCGCCGGCTGGACAGTTATCCACGCAAGCGCCGCAAGAAACGCACCTGTCGTTAATTATAATGGCAATGCGTTCGGGGAATCCGTTTTCGTCAAACCCGGTCCCCTCTAATTCCAATGCACCATATTCACAGCTATTCTTGCAACGCTGGCAGAATATACACTTGTTCGGATCAATAATAATAAAAGGATGATGGCTGTCGATTCCGTACTGGCGCCTACGCAGCATTTCGGACACAGGAAACCTCACCCCATATTCTATGGATAATTCACGCAATTTACATTTAGAAAGAGCTGCGCATCCACACTGCAAGCATCGTTTCGATTCCCGAAACGCGGTCTCCTCAGTAAATCCCAATTCGATCTCATCAAAATCCCGGACGCGTCTTTCCGGCGCCCTTACAGGCATCTTTTCTCCCAGGCCGATCGGAATACCTTCAAAGTTATGCAGATCAATATCTTCGAACTTTTTACCTTTTGTGAAATTGATCTGCCGTTTGGGATGGTATAAGGGTTTTTTTCTAAGATATATATCGATTGATCTGGCCGCCTTTCTTCCCCCATTGATTGCCTGGATAACCGTTCTTGGGCCGCGTACCACGTCACCTCCTGCAAAGACTCCCTTCTCCGAAGTCTGAAGCGTTTGAGGAACGGCAACAATAGTTCCCCCGGGAAGGACATGCGGTTTCACCCCTTCATCCAACATCTCCATCCAGGAAAGATCAGGGGTCTGTCCGGTCGCTACAATCACATTATCTACTTCACAGGTCTCTTCGGATCCCGGATCAGGAATCGGCCAGCGCTTTCCACTCTTATCCGGCTGACTCAACTTCATACGGACTGTTTCAAGCCTGAGAAAATCTTTCTCTTTCTTTATCTTTGTAACCCCTGTCATAAATATAAACTTGACACCCTCTTTTTCGGCTTCAATGACTTCTCGATGGCTTGCCGGCATTTCCATCATCGAACGTTGATATATGACGACAACTTCATCCAGGTCCATCCTTACACATGTCCTGGCCGTATCTACGGCTATGTCAACCCCTCCGATCACGGCTACCCTCTGGCCTATGGACGGCATCTGTCCAAGGCTTATACTCTTGAGAAAATCAATACCTGAAATAACCCCTTCAATGTTCTCTCCATCGATACCCAACTGTTCATTCTGCCAGGCGCCGATACCGATAAAAATAGCCTTAAAACCATCCTCCTTAAGGCTCTTAATGGTAAAGTCAACTCCCAGCCTCTTTCCGGTTTGTGGGCGAACACCTGCTCTGAGTATATCCTCTATCTCTTTGTTAACGATCTTTCTGGGAAGACGAAATTCCGGAATCCCATAACGAAGCATTCCGCCTAATTGAGGCATTGCCTCGAATATAGTTACCTCATGCCCCATATGGGCCGTATAATAAGCAGCGGAGAGCCCGGCAGGCCCACCACCGATCACCGCAACACTGTGTCCGGAAGATGGGAGAGGAGGCAAAGCACGCGTTTCTTTGTGATAGATAGAAAAATCCGCCACAAATCGCTTTAGATGATTAATAGAGAGGCATTCGTCCACCAGGATACGGCGGCATCGAGTTTCACAAAAATGTGGGCAGACCCTTCCAACGGAAAGAGGAAGGGGATTCTTCTCTTTGATAAGTTTCAGGGCTTCTGTAAACTCACCCTTTGCAATTCTATTGAGATAACCCTGAATGTTAATACCGGCTGGACATGTCAGAGAACAGGGTGCAATACAATCGCCATAATGTCGCGACAGCATCCGTTCTAAAACATCTTGTCTTGCTTTTATAACCCGATCGCTTTGAGAAGTTACCACCATGCCGCCTTCCACAAGGGTGGAACAGGCATGAACCAATTCTTCTCTTCCATCGACTTCGACAACACATATTCCGCAAGGGTGCTCGTTGTCTTTGCCGGGCATATAACACAGCGTTGGGATAAAAATTCCAGCCTTGAGTGCGGCATCCAATATTATTGTGCCAAGATCAACCCATAACGTCCGGCCATCAATTTTTATTTCTAACTTAGCCATTTTGTGATTGTTGATTGACAATCATCAATCCTAAGTGGTTAACCACGAATGTGAATACAGAACCTTACCCATGAGAACACGTGTGGTTTTGTAATATTCCAATTCGGTTTGTCCCAGGGATGCAGGGTCAGGTTCGTTTCCGTCCATTATGTCATGCACTAATTTAACATGTTCAGGCCTTTTACCTCCGGCAATCGCGAGCAGTTCATTGTCAAATCCATCGACAATTGCGGAATAAATATCATATTTCATAAGCATCATTAAATAGGCGCGATTCAGATATGGACGGAGATTTTCCGGAGCGCCGTTGGAAACATTTGAAAGCCCTACAATCGATTTGGCTTCAGGCGCTATTTCACCCAACATGCTCATGAATTCCAGACCAGACAAAACCTGATTTACATCAACGCATATCGGCGTTGCAATCGGATCGATCCAGATGTTTGAGGTGGAAATTTCCGCCTCATTTGCCTGGTAAATAAAATCGACTGCCATAGCAGCCCGCTCATCGGCATCCCGCGGCATTCCATCTTTTCCCCACAGAAGTCCTATCGCGTCCGCATTATACTTAATTATCATGGGAAGCCCTTTTTCCAATCGCTCAGGCTGAAGCGAAACAGAGTTTATCAATGATTTCCCTTTTATGTTCGCCTTTAATCCTGCTTCCATGGCAACCGGATTAGTTGTATCAAGTGAAAGAGGAAGATCGGTTACTTCCTTAACCGTCTTAACCAGCCAATCCATCAGCTCATCGCCGCCCTTTCTGGCAGGTCCGATATTCAGATCAAGATAGTCAGCGCTGTTTTTAGTCAGAGCCCTTGCCATATCCTGAATCGGACCGGCATTTTTCTCCTTCATTGCAGGCCCGAGCGTCTTTGACATAATATTAATATTTTCCGCAACACATATTACCATAGTCGCTTTGCTCCAATGTTAAATGTTGAATGTTGAATTAATTTAAAATTAAGAATTAAAAACTCAAAATTGTTTTCACGCGCTCCATTGTTTCAAATAGGCAGGCAGATGGCTTGCCTCTCTCGGCCCGATGAGAATTTCCCAACCCGGAAGCTCTTCTTCCAGCTCTCCGCTGATGGATGCAAGATAACCCGGAATCACCAATTTGCGATGTTTGACCTTCTCCTCAATACCGCATTTCTTTACAAAGGGCGCAATGGTGTCTGCTCCGAATTTGCCGGCAGCCCATGCGGTTAAGACCGAAAGGCCCTCTGTGTCCTTAATCAATAGATATGACGGCACACGGCTTGCATCTATCTCACCTGAAACAATAAAATAGGTAAGAGAAAAATTTCCTGTAATAAGAACAGGTGAATTTTCATTTGTAGCGCCGATCTCATAAATCTTTTGTTCGACGGCCATAGGCCTTTGCGGATCCGTAAAGATATTCATACTCGCAAGGAGAAGCGGGAAGATGCTGTGGCCTTCTATTTCAGAGAGAATAATGATGCTGCCGTATTTTACAACCATCTGACAGGCGATCATCGCTTCTTTCATCGGGTTGTCGGTCATTTCACACGGGAAGACAATTGTAGGAAATCCAAAGGGCTTAAATTTTTTCATCAATGCTGATCTTCGGATAATAATCTGATCTTCCAGGGACTTTCCCGCGGTTCTTGCCCCTGAATCAAGAATCAGATCCTTAAGCCCCATTTTGATCAGTTTTTCAGAGAGTTCTGCCAGCTCCTCCAGGCTATTTCCTTTAACCGCTAACGGACATGAAAGTTCCCTGGCAAGGTTTCCCAGTGTTTCCACATTTTCCCTGGTAGCGGCATAAAGGAGCGGCTTTCTGTTTGAACAGGTTTTGGCAGCCTGTGAAAGCGCATCTGTATCTTCGTTCATCAGCACAAGCGCCGCATCTGTATCATTACAGACCTTTTCAACCAATGCCATAAATAAGGCGGTATCTTTGGATTCTCCTTTAACGGCAACCATTGCAGGCCGCAGCACAATGCCGACGCGTTCATAGGTGGTTTCTTTAAACTTGGTTAGTTTAGCCGAAATTTCAGCCTTATCCATCTTGTCCGAAAGGAGAAGGGTAAATGCAGGGGGATTTTCAAACCGCTTCTCGTGACGGAACAGAACTGTTTCCCCGCCCAGTTTTACCGCGCGTTCACCAATACCGATAACCACTGTTCTTACAGGAGGAGCCGAGGCCTCCCCGAGTTCTTCTTTCATATCTTCAGACAAATCCGGGCACGCGTCAAGTTCAGCCTTACCCGTAGCCAATTTCATGGCAAAAGCCAGGCAGGTAGGAACCCCACACTTGCCGCAATTTGTCTTTGGTAGTTTTTTAAATATCTCTATTCCCGAAAGTCCCATAATTATTCTTTCCCCCTAAATTCCTGAATTCATCCATAGATTTCGCATATTTCCACAGATTATTAAACAACAATCCCTCAATCCCTCTACATCAACGGATCCATGGTAAGAGCCGGATGCCCTTTTTCTTCGAGAAACGGAAGGATCTCCTCTTCCGTGGTTCCGATTGTTTCATCGGCTATCATCTCAGGGAAATTTGGAATCCCCATTTCTTCGCATATCGGTTTTATCCGTTCGGCGATCTCCTCTTTTAACATTTTAGGCAACCATACCACACGCTTTAAGCCTCCTTCGGCCTTGAGAAATTTTCTGCTGCAAATGTAATGTTTGCTTACTCCTAAAAAACCGGGTGTCTGGTTTCCGCCGCCCACCATTCCGGCCAGGGTAGTAAATTTCATGCCGCAGGGTGTCATGCCCATAAAATTCCTGTTTACTATCATAATGCCATTGCACAGGGGAAGGATTGTCGCCACGCACTCAAAGCACCCACACGCAGTCATCGGTGACTCCATCAAGCTGTAAGCGCTTACCTGCTCAATTTGTTGGCGCGAGGCATTGAATACAAAATCGTTGATTCCTTTCCACTGGCCAGTTATCGGATTGGTACATTCTCCCTTTTTGATCGGTTGATTTGGGCCTGTAGGGTTGATTTCATAAGAGACCTTGCAGTCGAGCCAGTTGTAAGCGCCGCACATCCCTGTTCGTTCCGGCGTAATTACGCAGACATGGCTCGGGGCAAATGACTGACACAGGGTACATGAATAGAAGGTCTCTTCTGTTTCGTCGGTCATATTCTCAACCCGACTATCTCTTTCTTTATACAGCCTGTTTGCCATTTCCAGGACTTCTTTGACTCTTTCTTCATCCGTGTAAATCTTTATCTGCACCTTATCGATAATATTCCCAAAGTCCTGATGGTATTTAGCATGTATTACCTTGCCTAAATGTTTGAGTAAAAATCCTTTTTCAACAGCCGCCTTTCCTACCCGTATCCACATAATATTTCTCTGTCCGATATGCATTATACCCTGGACATAGTTAATCAGGTGATGGAGCTGGCGTTCTAAGATCGGCTCAAATTCCGGCTTCATCTGCCGACCCGCTACTTCGATCAGTGCCGCAAAGGGGAGTTTGTCCCCCTCTTTAATCTGATCCAGGTCAGGACCGATCATTTCAATTTTTCCGTCCTCAACTTCCGACATATTCTTAGAGATAGTCAGCTCTACTCCAAGTGTTCTCCCCCCGCCGCATTCAAAGTAGAGATCGTCCTTTCTGATACGTTCTCCCTCAAAAGCAGGCCCATAGGACATGGGGATATCCACCTTGGTTATAGCTACCTTTAACCCCCGAACTTCAATTGCCCTGGCGACTATCTGATCATGCGGCACGTTGCTGACCACATGTTCATAGGTGCATATCCCGGTCGGCAGGATCTCAGGAATAGGTGTGTCGGCTATGGTGGGGAAGCCCCAGTTGATGGCTCCGGCTGCATTGGCATACCATTCATCCGTCACGGTTCCAAGCGGCATTGCAAAGGCAAAAATCCTGTCTTTATTATAACGTAAGTTTGCTGCAAAATCTCCGGGCTTGACCCCGCCGAATGACATGGCGGCGCGTGTCGCAAACCCCATTGCAAACACGGCCGCGGTATAGCTCGGTCCAAAAGAGACCAGACGGGTAGGCCAGCCTATCTGAACGCCGGCCTCTACCAGTTGCTCGGACATGGTCTTTCCTTCGTGATCCGAACACATAAAGACATACAGATTCTTTTCTTGAAGCTCTATTGCTATTTTTGCCGCAATCTCAGGGGTAGGCGCAGCGCCCAATATAGCGGCAAACCCCGGAGCTGTCCCGTCAACAAATTCCACACCACGTTTTCGCATGATAACGTCATCGGCAGCCCCCAGCCATATATTATCAGAAAGCGGGTCCTCTCCCTGTGTATAATAATCTGGTTCTTCCAAATATCTTATCGCCTCAATGATCTCTTCCGCGAAAAACGTAGCCATGCCGGCTTCCAATGCAGGCGCCAGATAGGGGAGCCATACATTATCGCTTACCTGTGCTGGAAGAAGTTCCTTGCACTTGTCAAGCACCTGCTTTGCATCCCCCAGTGTCTTTACTGGAATACCGAGTATCCCGTAGATAATCGGAAGATAATAGGTGGTATTCGGAAATCCGATCTCTTGATCAGGCCCCCACTTTTTTAATGCCACCTCGCACTTTGCCTCTGCCGTACCCACGATCTTGTGAGCGCCTCGAATAGCTGCGGAACAAATTATCTTAGACACTATTAGCCCTCTCCTCTGATCATCAAATCTCTAATCGATTCTTTTACTAAATTAACAGCTTCAGGGTGCCTCATTACCAGAATATCAGCACCGGCAAGGAGTACGCACTGAGCCGTTAAGGCCTCCATCAATATACCTCTCTTTTTTTGATCTCCTAAAAGCGGAGCTTCCATTTCACTCATTTTTACCTCTTTTGTCTTCCATACCTCTTTTGCAAAATTGGCAATGATGGGGAACTGGAGTCTTTCGTCGTTCTGAACAAGCGCGGCCATTCGGATTCGTTCCATTACGCTGTAACAATACTCAAGCCCGTATCCAAGAGCGCCGGTCGTCGGATCAATAATGATCTTATCGTCAGGAACGTTCAAGTTTCCCAAAAGGATATTGAGCTGCTTTGCCAGGTTTATGTCGATTGGTGTTGAAGCCATAACAGTATGTTTATAACCGATTGCCGTGGCTCCGATCGCCCGATAGTTTCCTTCCGATAGAGGGCCTATAATCAGGTTTTTCCCCTCACACGCCTCGCAAACCGCCCTTAATACCTCGGTATCTTTATCCACATTTGAACTTCCAAAAACAATCAAAGGAACATCCACCGCATCAGCGACTTTTTTTGTAATCGCGGCGGCCTCGTCAGCCGGTATGTCCTCAGCATTCGGATCAGTGCTTGCCAGTTGCAGCGCTATCATTTCAGCCCCATAAGTATCGACACATTTTCGAGCCCATGCCACAGGATCATCTGCAACATCGGCAAACGGTTCCAGCACTATATCGGGCCAATCCACAGGCGCCCTGTCATACACCTCCATCGCTATTTTAGGAGCATGCGTCATAGCCCCTTCGAACAGATGAAACGGATAGCATGACTCGCCACCTACTGTTATGGTATTCCCTTCACATCCCAACGGGATCTCTTTTATCTTTCCGGCATAAGCAACCCTTGGTATTTCTATGGACAATTTATATACCCCCTTATATCTAAGTTAAGTGAGCTAAGGTGCCTAAAGTGAGCTAAAGTGCCTAAAGTTAAGGAACGCGCTTGTCAGGCACCCCACGCTTTATCATCTTGGTCTCGGAAGCAGGCCGGCTCGCTTCGTGATCTCTGGTATGGCGCTCTCCCATTCTATTGCCATGATATGTACACCGGCCACACCTTCTATCTCTTTTACCTTGTTAATAATATCTACACAAATATTGATCCCTTCTTCCTGCACGTCCTTTTTGGCATCTTTAGCCCCCTGGAGGCGAGCTATCACATTGTCGGGAATATCCAGGCCAGGTACATTGTCTTTCATGTATCTGGCCATTCCAATCGACTTTGGAGGTGTAACCCCGGCCAAAATGTAACATTTTTTATGGAGTCCAAGATCTCTGACCGCTTTCATCCACGCGGCAAATTTATCGATGTTATAAACAATCTGCGTCTGAATAAACTGAGCGCCTGCCGCAATTTTTTTTGCCAGACGAAGGGCTCGAAACTCAAACGGATCTGCAAAGGGATTGGCTGCAGCTCCCAGGAGAAAGTTCGGTTCTTTCCCTTTGATTTCCTCTCCACACTGAAAGACCTTTTCGTCGCGCATCATCCTTACCATCTGCAAAAGCTGGATCGAATCCATATCAAAGACGCCGGTAGAATTAGGATGATTTCCGAATTTTTGATGATCCCCTGTAAGACAGAGTAAATTTTTCAGACCCAGTGCTGCAGCGCCCAGGAGATCGCTCTGAATGGCGATACGATTCCTGTCTCTGCACGTCATCTGGGTTATCGGCTCCAGACCTTCCTGCATCAAGACAACAGATGCCGCTATACTCGACATCCGGACAATGGCGGTTTGACAGTCGGTAATATTTACCGCGTCAGCGCAGCCTGAAAGCAACTTTGCCTTTGCGCGAATAACTTCTGCATCTGCATTTTTTGGGGGACCCAGTTCCGCTGTTACGGCAAACTGTCCGGATGTCAACACCTTTTTCAAATTGCTTGCTGAACTCATAGTTTTAGATCCTCCCGGACGATTTTTCTGGGACCTCCGTGCAGGCTGCTCGACCAATCCTT
The DNA here is from genome assembly GCA_035529315.1 of Anaerolineae bacterium. Taxonomy (NCBI): domain Bacteria; kingdom Bacillati; phylum Chloroflexota; class Anaerolineae; species Anaerolineae bacterium. The sequence goes on along the minus strand of DATKWZ010000016.1, from coordinate 63,069 downwards.
CATGGGAAATATCTCTTGCAGCTTCTCCAATTGATTCAACCCCTTTAAGCGATCATATATTAATTGCCAGACACAGGCAATATCAGCATTAATTTCACACTTCCCGTTCTGCGATCCTCCGCATGGGCCGTTAAACAAACGCTTTGAACAGCGTGCAACAGGACACAAACCGCCGGTCTTATCAAGAACACAGTTTCCGCAGCCCGCACACCGTTCCGACCATACCCCCTGCTCATCTGAAACACCCATAAAGCTGGTGTTTAAAGCCGGAAGAATAATGGTTTTTGGATAGATGTCAGCCATAAAGTTCACCCCCACACCGCAGGCCATGGAAAGGACAGCGTCATATTTGTCAACCTCATCTTTTAATTCTTCCAGATATTCCATATCGCACTGCCGGGCAAGAGTCTTTTCTTTTGTTTCAACCGGTTCCCCCGTTTTTTTGCTATTGATCCGAAGGATTGAAGCAAGAATTTCAACCTCCTTTTCTCCTCCGGCAGAACAGACCGTAACGCATCCACCGCATCCAAGGATCAGGATCTTTTTAATTCCTTTCAACATTTCGAAAATTTCCTGAATCGGTTTTCTCTGTCCGACAATCATATTCTATTTCCCCTTTAAAGGACTTGGTCCCAACTTTTTGATACGCATGGTCATTTCTTTGGCTACTTCAATAAATCCGCGATTCGGCTCGCGAGAAATCATAAACATCTCTATCCGTTCAGGTTCTATATTAAGTTGGTCAAAAACATCTTTTGCGTAATCAACCCTTTTTTTTGCAACCCGGCTTCCTCTTATATTGTGACAGGTATCATCCTTGCATCCGGCAACGTAAATTCCGTCCGCGCCTTGTTCAAATGCTTTTAACAAACGGATTATGCTGATCCTGCCGCTGCAGGGCAGAATTTCCAGCCTCACGTTCTCCGGAAACCCCAATCGAGGTAAGTTCCGCAAATCCTGTGAGCATGCATAGGCGGTATAATGGCAACAAAAAGCCACAATATCCGGTTCATTTGAATTAGTCATATTATCATAGTTCCCTTGAGAGCAAAAATTCACATGAGGCAAACTGCCTTACGTCTTCAGATGTTTTCAGTTCAATAGCCCCGGCAGGACATTCGGCCACACATATTCCGCACGCCACACATTTTACCGGCTCAATATGAGCAAGCCCGCTTCCTTTTTCCATATAAGGCGCTTTGAACGGGCATACTCTCACACAAGTCAGGCAACCTGCACAGTATTTCTCGTTTACAACGGCCAGCTTTCCCATTTTACTCAGGGTGGCCGTATCCACATAGCCGTCACGCAAAGCCATGCTCCTCAGCGCCTTGATCGCATTGCTGAAGTTCACATCCTGCGGACACACAAACTCACAGGTTTGGCATCCTGTGCAATACCAGATCAAATCGGATGAAAGGAGACGATTTTTCAAACCAAGCATGATCATATGAAGGATCTTTCGCGGATCGAATTCAGGGATTACCTGGCTGACAGGACAAGTGCCCGTACAACTGCCGCACGCATAGCATCCCTTGACATGTTTACCTTCCGGAAGTTCCGCTACTTCAAATTTGAACCGAGGTTCTAAATCATCTCTGTCTATTGCCATAATTTCCTTCTGGTTACTCGTTACTCGTTACCGACAGGTACCCGTCAGTTTCCGTTATCAGCCCTTTTTTGCTGAAGGTGGAGACATATTTCTCGATCTCTGAAAGAGTTGCGCCGATCTTTTTTTCCAGGTCATTAAAAGAGACCGGACCATCTTTTTGGATCCGAAGAAATGTTTCCTGTTTTGCAATTTCAGTATTTATGACACCGGCTACTTTCTGATCCAACTTATCATGAATAATCTGTTCGGAATAATCACCTTTCTTGTGCAGATCCTTTGCAAGATTTCCAAACATGGTTCGCAACTTCATCTGCTTTACCGCTGACTTTGCTGCTGATATCTTTAACCTTAATTCATCCTTGTCTTTCCCTTCCGCCTTGCCTAAGGGGCCTAAGCTTTTGATCTTGTTTGTGAAATTCGTTATAATCTCCACAAAGCGAGGTCCCTCTGCAGCGGAGGCCCATTCAAGAAGAAATCTTTCTGCTGAGAGTCCGGCCTCTTCCAATAACTTGCGCGTTAGGGCAGCAACCACCAGTGCCTCATAGTTTCCGGTCTGGTAATGACATTCCCCGAGGTGGCATCCACCAATAAAGACTCCATCTGCTCCACAGGAAAAAGCCTCAAGGATAAAGACAGGATCAATCCTTCCTGAACACATCACCCTGATGACCCTTATATTCGGCGGATACTGGTATCTTGCTACCCCTGCTGAATCTGCCGCTGTATAACAGCACCAGTTACATAAAAAACCGAGTATCTTCGGCTTAAATAAATCCTGAGACATTTTATCGTCCTTGTTATATCAAAACAATTTTTAATTAAGAATTCCGTATTCCCTGTTAAGTCCATCAAGAATCAGACGCTGTAATGTTTTTCAACATTTGAGCTGATGATTCTGAAAGACCGCCCCCGGCCATCGCAATATCGACCGTATAAAAGCCCAGTGTCTTGTAAAGGCCGAGAAGGTCGGGCGTCTTTAAACCTATCTGTACTAAATGCTTTTTTACGGTTTCAATATCTCCCCTGGCAATTGGGCCGGTGAGCGCCCTGGTAATCCCGACTTTTTCTATATTGGAAAGCGTTCCTTCAATTAGTGGTTTTAGCGCCTTTAAAGCATATGCGCCTGATATTCCCGCTGCTTCAATAAGCTTTAATGAAAGGCCGATCACTGTTACAAGGTAGTTTGATGCAGCCACTGCCGAAGCATGGTAAAGTGTTTTGGCCTTTGTTTGTATTGTAAAGCAGGTTGCGCCAAGGTCGGTTGCAATTTTCTTTGCCTCACCGACAGCTTCTTTTTCACCTTCCAGGGAAATTATTATATCCTGAAAAGGATTTTTTTCAATTTCAACTGAAGCAAAGCTCTGGAGAGGATGCATTGACCCTGCAAAAGCGCCACACTCTTTTACAGACGATAAAATAGTTGAAGGGAGCGCACCACTGCAGTGCAGTACCGCAACATTTTTACAGAAACCTGAATGAAGGGAGATGCTGTTGCACGTGTCGGCTATAGCGCTGTCAGGTGTTGTTATAAAAACAATATCGGCCTTTTTTGTTATTTCCCAGGGGATCCGGCTGAAATTATCAGAACCGATAATTTCAGCAGCCCTCTTGGCAGATGAAAGGCTTTTACTGGCAAACCCGGCTGGTTTATAGCCGGCCTTTGCAAGAAATTTCCCCAGCGTGGTGCCGACCTTTCCGCATCCTATAATGGCAAAAGATGGTTTCATATTTCAATAACAATGTTTTTTGGCAGGAAATTTACCTGCCTGCACTTCCTCTATATACTGTTTTATTCCGGCTTTCGCATCATCAAGCAGATTAGCGTATTGTTTTACGAACTTTGGCACATGCCTGTCATTTAACCCCAGGAGGTCGTGCAGCACAAGTATCTGCCCGTCGCAATGTGGACCCGCTCCTATTCCTATTGTCGGTATTGCAAGCGCTTTAGTTATCTTTTCTGAAATTTCGGATGGGATACCTTCTAAAACAACGGAAAAGGCTCCGGCGGATTCTATCTCAAGGGCATCTACCATGAGCTGTTCTTCATTGCGCTGAACTCTGTAGCCTCCCATCTGGTGAACAGATTGCGGTGTAATGCCTATATGGGCCTGTACCGGAATTCCAGCTCCTGAAATTGCTTTTATTGTTTCACTGACCGCTCTTCCTCCCTCCAGCTTGATTGCAGCAGCGCCTGCTTCTTTAAGAAAACGTCCTGCATTGGTAATCGCATCTTTTATGCTTGTCTGGTAAGACATAAACGGCATATCACCGACAATCATCGCGTTTCCGGCGGCTTTTGACACAATGCGGGTATGGTATATCATTTCATCCATTGTAACCGGCAGGGTGCTTGATTTTCCCTGAACCACCATTCCTACTGAATCCCCTACAAGGATCATATGGACCCCTGAATCATTAACTATCTTTGCAAACGGATAATCATAGGCGGTAAGGGCAACAATTTTTTCGCCTTTTTTCTTCATCTTGTAAAGAGTGGTAAGGGTAACTTGTGTTTTCATGATTTTATTGCCTGATTTCCACCAAACGCCCTTATCTGGGCTATTATCTCTTCATTAGTGAAGCCCCCCATTGATATGGCAAATGTTGGGCAATGTGAGGCGCATATACCGCACCCCTTACATGAAGCTGAAATCGTCTCGGCTTTTTTACCCTTTCCCACCCTGATTATTCTGATCGCACTATATGGGCAGAGACTCTCACAGATGCCGCAGCCGATACAGGCATCGGTGTTAACTGCCGAGACAATCGGTTCCACCGATACAAATCCCTTCGCCAGCGAGGCGCCGGCTTTTGATGCCGCAGCCTTTGCCTGTGCAATCGATTCATCGATAGGTTTAGGGGAATGCGCCAGCCCGCACAAATAGACACCGCTTACAGAGAATTCTACAGGGCGAAGCTTGGCATGAGCTTCCAGGAAAAACTTATCACCGGTAAGAGGAACCTTGAGTTCCTTTGCCAGGTGTTCCACATCATTTGGCACAACCCCTACGCTCAATGCCAGTAAATCCGGTTTAATGGCTATCTTTTCATCAAGCAGGGGGTCCAAAAATTCAATCTTGACCTTTCCGCCTTCTTCAATAACTTCAGGGAGAGCATCCTTTTCATAGCGGATGAAGATTACACCTTTTTCTCTTGCCTTTCTGTAGTAGTCTTCCGCAAATCCATAGGTCCTCATGTCCCGGTAAAGAATATATACAGTGGCACGTGAATTTAATTCCAGTATCTTCAAGGCGTTTTTAACCGCCTGCATGCAGCATATCTTGCTGCAATAGGCAAGGTCTTGCCCACGTGAGCCCACGCATTGAATCATAACGATGTCCTGAATCTTCTGAACCTCGGCAGGAGAAGAGATTATCTTTTCCAGTTCAAGCTGGGTAACTACCTGCTTTGATTTTCCATAAAGATATTGTGTGGGCTGGTATGGTCTGCCGCCGGTGGCTACCACGATGGCGCCATGTTCCACATCCTCGGTCTTGGAACCCGAGTTAATTGACGTGGTAAAATTCCCCACATAACCGGACACGTTTTCAACAAATGCATTGGTATAAACATGTATAAGCGGTTCCTGTTCTATCCTGTTTTTGAGTTGATTGAGAAGGGTATGCGGATCGTCTCCGGAAAGAGTAAAAACAAGATTACCGATATTTCCGCCAAGTTGACCGGCTTTTTCTACAAGAAAGCACTCAAACCCCTGGTCTGCGATACTTAAGGCCGCAGTCATGCCGGAGACACCCCCACCGATAACAAGCGCCTTTGGGATAACCGGAACTGTCTGTTCAACAAGGGGCTCAAGGAGATTTGCCTTTGCCACAGCCATCCTTACAAGCTCTTTCGCCTTGTCTGTTGCCTCTTTTGGTTCATGCATATGCACCCATGAACACTGATCTCTTATATTAACCATTTCAAATAAAGAACGGTTCAGGCCCGCATCTCTCAGTGTCTCCTGGAATAATGGTTCATGGGTACGAGGGGTACAGGCAGCGACTACTATCCTGTTTAACCCATGTTCTTTAATTTTTTCTCTGATTGTAGTTTGAGTATCCTGCGAACAGCTATAAGGATTCCTGCCCGCATATACTACATTGTCTAATGTAGAGGCATATTTCATTACTTCAGGCACATCCACCACGCCACCGATATTGATCCCGCAGTGACAGACAAGCACGCCGATTCGGGGTTCTGCTTCTATCTCTATTTCGACCGGATATTCTTTTTTCACCACACCGGTTCCACGAACATCCCGCAGGAGTTCCGAGGCAAGAGCGGCCGCGCCACATGCCTGAGTTACGCTGTCCGGGATATCCTTTGGCCCCTGGAAAGCGCCTGCCACAAAAACCCCCGGCCGGGTTGTTTCAAGCGGTGAAAAGTTGCCTGTCTTGCAAAAATTATAGTGATTGAGATCTATTTCAGCGGCAGATGCCAGTGATTCAGCATCAGAGGGTGACTCAAGGCCCTGGGCCAGGATCACCATATCAAATTCTTCGGCTATGTGCTCCCCCTTTTCGTTTACATAGGGGATCCTTAAGTTTTTGCCGTCTTCCCGGACACCGGCAACCCTTGCTCGGACAAATCGGAGGCCATACTCTTTTTCGGCCCTTTGGCGAGCAGCGTCAAATCCCTTACCCTGAGTCCGCATCTCCATATAGAAAATAACAATTTCAATATCAGGGGCATGCTCTTTTACGACCGTGGCCTCTTTTATGGCATACATGCAGCAAACCGATGAACAGTATCCATTGCCGCATGTTACATCTCTTGAACCCACGCACTGTAAAATGGCGATACGTTTTGGATGCTTTCCATCTGACGGCCGAAGTATTTCTCCATTGGATGGACCCGAGGCGCACATCATCCTTTCAAACTCGAAGCCGGTAAGCACATCAGGGTAGTCGCCGTAACCAAAACGACTCAGCACATCTTCGCTGATCGAGCCATAACCCGGGGCAAGTATTACAGCGCCTACTGCCAAGTCAAGCGTCTCTTCCTTTGCATCAAGGTCGATCGCCTGGGCCTGACAGGTAGAGGCACATATACGGCAGGTCTGATTGTTGACAAAAAGGCACTCCTTTGGATCAATATGGAAACTGGCAGGAACAGCCTGGGGATAGTCCATATGAGGATTTTTTGTTACAGTAAAACCCTCATTGTAAGCGTCAGGAATGACTATGGGGCAATACATGGTACACATTCCGCAGGCAGTGCACAGTTCTTCATTAATGTATCGTGGCTTACAGCAAACCGTGGCAGTGAAGTCGCCTGCCTCTCCGTCCACGGATGTCAGGGTTGCTTTTGTTATAATCTTTATATTCGGTGACCTGCCGGCCTCAACCAGTTTAGGCGCCAGGATACAGATGGAACAGTCATTAGTAGGGAAGGTCTTGTCGAGGCGGGCCATAGCCCCCCCAATTGAAGTTGACTTTTCGATAAGATATACATAGAAACCCAGATCAGCAAGGTCGAGCGCCGCCTGAACGCCGGCAACCCCTCCGCCTACGACGAGGACAGCCCCTTTTTTTGTTTTTTTACTTTCTTTCATATCTGTAAGTATTCAGCCACTTTTGATTTTTAAATATTTATTACAGCTCACGCCTCATAGCCATGTCAAATAGGACTCTTTTCTTTTTCTCCTGGATACCGAGAGCATCTCTGCCTTTTTCTATACGCTCAATCATCATTCTTGCCATCTTTATCGGATCGGATTCAACCGCCCACATTCCGCCGTACAGCTCTTCCATTTCCCTGAATAGAAAATCGGTCACAACCTTGCTTCCGGTCGTTGGAAAGGTTCTGCCGAATACAACAAAAACGCCGCTTGCCACAAAATATTGTCCAATTGCTATGGCCTTTTCGCTCATCCACTCTGGTGCGCAACCTGCCGCAGGTATCTGTGAAATATCGTCACCAAGCCCCCCCTCACGGACAATCTGCGTTGCAGCGATTAATATCCGGCTGTTATCCACGCACGAGCCCATGTGCAATACCGGCGGCATACCGACTGTTTCACATACCTCTCTGAGACCCGGCCCCGCTAAACTGGCAGCTTCCGGCCTAAGCAGCCCCTCACGACCACAGGCTGTGGCAGCGCAGCCCGTCGTAAGAACCAGAACATCGTTGGCTATCAACTCCTTGACCACTGTAGTATGCATGTAACCGGAGCGAACACGAGCGCTGTCGCAACCAACAACAGCTCCCAAACCCCTTATGCGGCCGTTAATTATATTGTCATTTAAAGGCCTGTACGAGGCGCGAAACGTTCCGCCAAGCATGTGATTTATGGTTTCGTGGCTGAATCCCGCCACAACATCCATCTTATGACTGGGGATATTGATCTCCCCGCGCTTCGGATACAGGTCAATAGCGCGTTGGACTATCTGCCTTGCCGCCTTCAATGCATTGTGATGATGTACTTCTATATGTTTTGCGCCAGGGATTTTTGCCCGGTCAGACGTGGTAATAACCTCGGTGTGGAAACACTTGGCCACAGCAGGAAGAGACTGCATGACGCACTGAACATCTACTACCATTACCTCTACAGCGCCTGTTGCAAGTACGATCTCCTGCTGGATAAAGCTCCCTGCAACAGGAATCCCGTGACGCATGAGAATCTCATTGCCGGTACAGCATACACCAACCAGATTGATCCCCTTTGCCCCTGCCTTTTTGGCTGCCTCTATCATCTCCGGTTCCTCGGCAACCAATACCATGGCCTCAGACAGGATAGGTTCGTGACCGTGTACAACCACGTTGACCTCGTCTTTGGAAAGGACGCCGAGATTTACCAGCGATCGAGTCGGAGTAGGGGTTCCGAACATGATGTCCTGAAGTTCGGTAGATATCATGGAGCCGGCCCAGCCGTCTGCCAGGGCGCACCTGGTGGCCTGAAGAATCAGGTTGCGATAATCCTGGTCGGTCCCCATATGGGTCCGATGCATCATCTCTACTACTTCCCGCTGTATGCCACGCGGGACAACCCCATTTTTCTTCCATATTTGCTGCTGCTTTTCAGGGGCCCGACGTATGCAGTAGAGGCCTCCTTCCTGCTTTCCGAATTCAGCCAATGCCTTTTCACCAAGCTCGATAGCAATATCTTTAGTGCTCCGGTTTTCGGTCTTTATATCAAAGACCTCTGCCAGCGCGCAAAGCTTCTTTTCATCCTTGATTTTATACTCGGATTCTCCCCTGGCCGCGGCCAGAAATGCCATTGTTGTCTCAAGGGCGTGGTCCATGTGAGCGGAAGCTCCTCCTGCAACCATACGGCAAAAATTACGCGCCGCCACAGTAGCTGGAGTGGCCCCGCAGATTCCAATCGATGTTGGAACATCATCGATCATCATGCACGGACCAAAGGAACAAATACGACAACACGTCCCGCCCTTGCCGAAAAGGCAAGGCTCAATAGTGCGATTGTTCACCCGTTGCATGTAAGTAACAACACCCTTGCCCTCGGCCTGTTCTGCAACACAGGTGCTTCCTTCACAATCAATGCCTAGACAGCGAGGCGCCGTGCCTATAGGAGATCTTCTTGATCCCATAATCAGTCCTCCAAGTTAGCTGGTAAGCTGTTGAGTTATTAAGTTTACCAGCTTATATTGTATTCTTTGCGGATTCAACCGTATTCTTCATCAGCATGACTATCGTCATGGGACCTACGCCACCTGGTACAGGTGTAATAGCAGCGGCTTTTTCTTTTACACTTTCAAAGTCCACATCACCAACCAGAATCGCCTTTCCTTCCGGGGTCTTTCCTATCCGGTTTACCCCCACATCGATAACCACAACCCCTTCTTTTACCATGTCCCCTGTAACTGTCTTGGGATAACCGGTAGCTACTATCAGGATGTCTGCCCGCTTTGTGTGGAAGGCCAGGTCTTTTGTTCTTGTATGGCACAGCGTTACCGTTGCATTGCCTGCAGGTCGTTTTTGGAGCATCAGATTAAGGACAGGTTTCCCAACAATGTTGCTCCTGCCGATAACCACGACCTCGGCGCCTTCTGTTTGCACACCGGAACGGGCCAGAAGCTCCAGTATTCCATGAGGGGTGCAGGGGAGAAAACACTTTTCTCCGACCACCATCTTCCCAACATTTACAGGATGGAAACCATCCACGTCTTTAGCAGGATCAATGGCATATATAACACGGGATTCATTGATCTGTTTCGGAAGAGGGAGCTGAATCAATATCCCGTGAATCCGCGGGTCCTTGTTCAATTTCTCAATTTGCGAGAGAAGCTCTTGCTCCGAGATATCTCCAGGCAAATCGATTCTTTCCGAATATATCCCCAAATTGCTGCACGACTTCTCCTTTTGCCCTACATATACCTTGGAGGCTGGATCGTTGCCTACAAGAACTGTAGCCAACCCCGGAGTTACACCATGTTTTTCCTTTAATTCCTTTATCTCTTTTTTCAGTTCTTCCCGTATCTGTTTGGCAATCTCAGTGCCGCTGATGATCTTTGCAGACATTTATAATCTCCTTAAAAAAGCCCCTTTACCTTTCCGGTCTCCACATCTACATCAACACGCCTGTAAGCAGGATCAGAAGCTGTTCCAGGCATCAGACTTATTGCCCCCGCTACCGGCACCACGAATCCCGCCCCTTTATAGGTCAGGATATCCCGGACAGGAAGAGTCCATTCCGTTGGCACACCTTTTTTAGCCGGATCATGAGAAAGACTTAGATGAGTTTTGACCATACATGTTCCCAAATTTGCCAGTTCAGGATCCTGTTCTATCCTCTTTGCTTTAGACTCAGCCTCCGGGGTATAACTTACACCGTCCGCGCCATATACCTCTTTGGCAATCAATTCAATCTTCGCGCGCAGGGGAGTTTCAATATCGTAAAGAAAGTGGAAATCGTTTTCCTCCTCACACGCATCAACAACTGCATCGGCAAATTCCAGAGCCCCGTCACCACCTTTAAGCCAGTGTTCGGAAATGGCAACGCGGGCGCCTGCGGCCTCTGCGGATCTGCGAACAGCCGCTATCTCATCCTTGGTGTCGGTGTAAAAGGAATTGATGCAGACCACTGGGTTAATCCCTGCTTTCTTTACCGTTTTTATGTGATGAACCAGATTTTCACAACCCTTTTCCACCCAGTCCACATGCTCCTCAAGGTAGGCCGGATCCATTGATTTTCCTGGGGGCAGGGGAGGTCCTCCGCCATGACATTTCAACGCGCGAATAGTCGCTACAAGCACAGCGCAATGCGGTTTCAAGCCACTAAAACGGCATTTTAAATTCCAGAATTTTTCAAATCCGATATCCGCCCCAAAACCACTTTCCGTAACATTGTAGTCCGCAAGTTTCAGCCCAACCCTGTCAGCTATAATGGATGACTGGCCTATTGCAATATTTGCAAAGGGTCCCGCGTGTACAAATACCGGCTGCCCTTCTAAGGTCTGAAGAAGATTAGGATTGAGCGCTTCCACCATCCATGCGGTCATGGCGCCGTCAACCTCAAGGTCTGCCGTGGTAACAGGCTCCCCTTTTTTGTTATAGGCAACAACGATTTTTCCCATCCTCTCACGCATGTCTTTCAGGTCGGTGGCAACCGCCAGAATAGCCATTATTTCCGAGCTTACGGCAATACCGAATTTAGACTGCATGGGGAAACCATCCATTTTTCCGCCAAGGCCTATAATAATATTCCTGAGCGATTGAGCGCAAAAATCGATAATCCATCCCATTTCCACATTTTTGGGATTAATATCGAGCCGTTTCAGATTTTTTTCCGCCAGTATCTCGTCAGAATAGTTGTTTTCATGCTGCATCCTGGCTGTCAAAGCTACCATGGCCAGATTATGCGCATTCATGATGGCGTTAATATCACCTGTAAGCCCTAATGAAAACGGAGCAAGAGGGATACACTGGGCCAGGCCGCCGCCTGCCGCACTCCCTTTTATGTTCATGGTCGGGCCACCGGAAGGTTGACGGATAGCGCCGACAACCCGTTTTCCTCGCTTGCCAAGCCCGGACACCAATCCCATGGCAGAAGTGCTTTTGCCTTCTCCAAGCGGGGTGGGAGTAATGGCGGTAACATCAATATATTTACCGTCTGGTTTATCTTTTAAGCGTTTTAAAACCTTTGCGAAATCGATTTTTGCTACATAATGTCCATGCGGAAGGAGCTCCTCTTTCTCCAATCCGAGCTCCTCTCCTAATTGATAAACTGTTTTCATGCTCTTTTCAGCATGTTCGGCAACTTCCCAGTCTTTATATCTGGTTGGATCGAGAGCCATGATTCCCCCCCCTTTTTCTGTATTTAAATAATTTACTGAATCACATTTATTTATTTAATCTTTATAAATAGCACGCTTTATTTAGTCAAGCATAAAATATCTATTTTTTTATGCAACAACAAATTTTATTGCTGGTTGCTGGTTGCTTTTTCTCTTGACACATAATTCAATTACCCCTACTTTTTGGCCTACCCAAAAGAGAGTTTATCTATAGGAATAACAATGAAAATCGCAATCACAGGCAAAGGCGGTGTCGGCAAGACCACACTCGCGGGCACGCTTGCCCGCCTTTTCGCAGCGGACGGCTTTGCAGTTCTTGCAATCGATGCCGATCCTGACATGAACCTGGCATCTGCCATCGGCATTAAAAACCCACCGGTTCCACTCACCGAACATAAAAAACTAATCGAAGAACGTGCAGGCACAGGCATAGGGGGTATCTTCAAGCTGAACCCAAAGGTAGATGACATTGCTTGTCGATTTGGTGTAACCGAACATGGTGTTTCAATGCTGACCATGGGAACTATCGACAAGGGAGGGTCGGGATGCATGTGTCCCGCATCCTCGCTGCTGCGTGCGTTGCTGCGCCATGTGCTGCTTAAGGAACAGAGCATTGTGATCCTTGATATGGAGGCCGGCATTGAGCATCTCGGACGCGGAACCGCCAGCGGTGTTGATCTGATGATCGTGGTGGTCGAGCCTGGAACCAGATCAATCGAGACAGCGGCGCGGATACGGAAATTAAGTAAAAAGATCGGAATCGGAAGATTGTCTGCCGTAATCAACAGAGCAAGCGAGCGCGATATCGGCGCAATCAGCGAGAATCTGGACAGACTCGGAATATCCGTGATCGGCGCAATTCCGTATGATAATAATCTGATACAGGCGGATATCAATGAGCAGTCGCCGTTTGATGTTGGTGGCGATGCAGTTTCGGCGATCAAAAGAATAAAGGATGCAATTATAGCGTCGACATAACCGAGAATTGCTGACGCACGGATAGATGATTGGGGTGGTTAGTGGATGAATTGATAATTCTTAATCTTCATGCATCCGCCTGTCTGCAAGTTTTTTCAAAGATTCTTTGACTGTATATAGTACTGTAAATTTCTCTTCCAAAATATCGACTAGTTTTGCCAGCTGTTCCTGTTCCATATGCTGAATGCGAAAATAGACATTTCTGTACCCTTTATCCGCCAGGTCATAGCTTGTAAGTATACTCACAAGACGACCGCCCATACCGCGAATAACATCTGCGGTTTCATGCACTGATCCGGGTTTATCTTTCAGGCAGAGAGCAAACTGGATATCGCCGCTGTATACTCCGGTAATATGGATTAAAGCTTTAAATACATCTGTTTGGGTAATAACGCCGATTAAATTGTGTTGATCATTTACTACCGGAAGTCCTGAAATCTTGTTTTCGAGCATCAAGACCGCTGCGAGTTCAATTGTCTCATCAGGTCTCACATAAATTACATCTTTTGTCATCAATTTTTTGACTTTAATCTCAGATAGCAGATAACTTATTTCATAGATATCCAGAGTGGTCGCCTTTGATGGAGAAGCCTCTTTTAAGTCCGTATCGGTAACAATCCCAACCAATTTTCCTTTTCTGACTACAGGAAGACGACGAATATTGTTCTCCTTCATAAGGACGGAAGCCTTCATCATAGAAGTCTCTTCTTCGACCGAAACTACATCGCTTGACATCCATCCCTTAACTAACATAATATTTCCTCCATTGCTCGCAACCTGTATTTTTATTATTTTATGCCATTAGCTTTTAACCGGTTTAGTAAAATATAGGTATAATTAAATTGTGTGTCAAGAAAAAAAAGTGACGCAACATGTTGTAGTTCAAGGTTATCCTGCCGCTAAAGGCTTGTGCGGAGGGGAGATGCGGGCACACACCTTCACCGAGCGAAAAAGCGAGGGATCAGTATGGGGTAGAAATCCGGCAGCGCTGAATCTGTTCATGAATTCCTGATTTACATTTAATTCAAGATAGGTAACGCTGTCTCTGATCTTATCGATCTCATCTAAACACTCACTCGATGTAAGCGCCATGGTTGCTCCGCCAATAGAGCTGTTGCCCAGTGATTTATAACGGTCAATCGGCAAATCAGGAAGCATTCCAATAGAGATGGCAGACCTGGGATTGATAAAAGATCCAAAGGTGCCTGCCACATAAAATGTCGAAAGATCATTAAAAGAGATTCCAACAGAAGATGTAACAGTTTCAAGTATTGTATACATGGCAGCCTTGGATCTGATAAGGATGTCAATCTCTGCCTGACTTATAGTAAGGTCAGACCCTGTGGCGGAATCTATTGCAGGTACTACCACAAGATGCCTGATACCTTCTTTCTCCTTTAATATGCTGCCGCATATCGACGGCAGTATCTTGCCCTTGATGTCGATCATGCCACAAAGAAAAAGGTGGGCTGCAAGGTCTATCAGACCTGAACCGCAAATCCCTTTAGGCGGCATATTGTCAATGGTATGCAATTGAATATTATAAGTATCATGATCAATCGCAACCCGATCAACCACCCCTGGGCCCGCCATCATGCCAATCCCTGTTACTCCGCATTCCAGGGCAGGCCCGGCTGCTCCGGCACAGGCAATAAGCCAGTGTCTATTTCCTAATACAACCTCTGCATTTGTCCCAACGTCAACCAGAATAGCCGTATCCTCTGTTTTGTTTAAGCCGGAAAACAGAATTCCTGCGATCAGGTCTCCACCAAAGTAGCTGCCGACATTTGGAAAGATCAGAACTCTGGCCGCAGGATTAACCTTGATTCCCAGCTCTTCAGCCTTTACAAGTCCGGGTCTGTTTATAACCGGAATATATGGCTCACGTATTATCCAGTGAGGACTAAGACCCATGAAGAGATGGGTCATGGCTGTATTGCCGGCCACAGAAAGGGAGTATATGTTATGTGGCTTTATTTTACAGGAATCGCACAATTTTATGATCATTCGGTTAAGGCCGTCGATAATCATTTTGTTGAGCCTGTTCAGCCCTCCATCCTGGTCTGCAAAGTGTATCCTTGTCAGTATGTCGGGTCCTGCTGATATTTGAGGATTGTCAAAAGATGTTTCTGCCGGAATCCGGCCTGTTGAAAGATCTATAAGGCGCAAGACAATTCTGGTGGTGCCGAGATCAACGGCCAGGCCGTATATGGGACTTGTATCCTGCGGATGCGTAATACCTGTAACAAGCCACCTTTTCCGATCCTTGAAAAGGATGCAGTCGACATTGTATTCGCATCTCCTTAAAAGATCCGGCAACCTTTTTAATAAGTAAAGGTCTATATCAACGGCATCGGTATCAAGTTTGCTTTTTAATTCTCCTATAAGCCGATCAGCATCTGCGGTATTGTTTTGCAGAGTCGGGGGAGTGATAGAAACATGTCTTATCCAGCCGGTGTTGTTTTTATTCGTCTTCAATAATAAAGGTCTCCGAAATATTAATGAGAATAAACTATGCGTAAACTTATCGAATTGCAAATGGAATTTTGGGGAAAAAGTAGCCGTGACAATAGAAAAAGCGGTTTCCCCTTTTACACATAATTCTTGACACTATTTATATAATAACATAAAAATTACATAAATGGTAATAGATCAACCATAAGGTCGCAAAGGCATTAAGATTCTAAAATTATTACTTATTTTTATGCAGGCAAAAAGCAATATCTGTAATTTTTTTGGGGAATGAATTCTTCCTTTGTGACTTTGTGGCTGAACTTATAAAACGGTTTTTAGAAAATATGAGAGAATAAGGTAGGGACGATGAGTATTAATGTTGTTGAAAGGATCGATGATTTAATTACGGTGAAGCACATACTTGTAAGTGTTTCAGACAAAAATGGCCTCGACAGGCTAATACCGGAGCTGCTTTCAGTAAATCCTGAGCTAAAAATTTTTTCAACCGGAGGCACATACAGCAGTATAAAAGAGATACTCGGCTCTGATGCCGCATCCTGCCTGACACAGGTGTCAGATTACACAGGGCAGCCTGAAACTCAGGGGGGGCTTGTTAAAACACTGGATTTTAAGATATATCTTGGTCTTCTTACCGAGACTTATAATGATGCACATAAAGATGACTTGAACAGGACGGGTTCAATGCCTATTGATATGGTTGTTTGCAATCTGTATCCTTTTAAAGAAACTATTTCAAAACAAGGAGTAACAGTTGAGCAGGCCAGGGGTAATATAGATATAGGCGGTCCCTGTATGATAAGGGCGTCAGCAAAGAATTTTTTGCGGGTTGCATCTGTTGTTGAACCATCGGATTATGAAAAGATTATTTCTGAAATAAAAGCAAATGACGGTAAGACCTCTCTTGAACTTCGTTTTAATCTGGCGCAAAAGGCTTTTGCGCACACGGCAGTTTATGATCGCACTATTGCAGATTTTTTTGGTTCTAAATCATCTAACGATGCAAAAAGCTGTTATAAGGGTTTTTAAAGGAGATATAAATGGCTGAAGATCTAAAGAAAATATATAAAACAATCATGGATGACCATTTTACGCCGAATATGGAAATCAGCTTTGTGGACAAAGATAAAAGGCAGACTCTTTTTTATGAAAAAGTTACCTGGACTATAGATAATGTTGAAAAAGGCTTAAGATACGGTGAAAATCCAGGACAGGAAGCCGCACTTTACAAACTTGTTAATGGGAATCTGATCCTTGCAGAAACAGAAATTATACAGCCCGGCCAGTATCTGGTGTCGGATATTGAGCTTTTGCAGTCAGGCAAGCATCCCGGCAAGACAAATTTAACCGATGCCGATAATTCCCTTAATATCCTGAGATATTTTAAAGACAAACCCACTGTGGTAATTGTAAAGCACAACAATCCATGCGGGGTCGCCCAGTCTGATACACTTGAGGATGCCTATATTAAGGCTAATATGGCAGACAGAGTTGCTGCATTTGGTGGTTGTATCGCTGTAAACAGGGCTGTTGATAAAGCAACGGCAGAAGCGATTAACAGGCAATATGCTGAAGTTGTGGTAGCTCCTGACTTTGAAGCCGGGGTTATGGATATTTTTGCAAAGAAGAAAAACCTCAGGGTAGTAAGAATAGGAAATATAGACAGATTAACAGATTTTGTCGGGCAGAGATTTGTAGAATTCAAAAGTCTTATTGATGGCGGTATTGTTGCCCAGTGGTCTTTTGTACCCGCTGCCCGGACGAAAGATGATCTTAAGATAGCTGAGTGTGAATACAAAGGGAAAAATTACAAAGTTAACCGGGAGCCGACAGAGAAGGAATATAATGATATGCTGTTTGGATGGCTGGTTGAGTCAGGAGTTACATCTAACTCGGTTATTTTTGTAAAGGATCTGGTAACAGTTGGTGTTGGCACAGGAGAACAGGACAGGGTAGGGGTTGCCGAGATAGCCAGAGATAAAGCATATCGAAAGCTTGCCGACCGTTACTGTTTTGAGATGTATCAAATTCCTTATAATGAATTAAAAGACAAGGATAAAAAGGAAGAGATTGACAGCAGAGTCGCAGACGAGAAGGGCGGGCTGATCGGTTCTGCAATGGTTAGTGATGCATTTTTCCCGTTCAGGGATGGTGTTGAAGTCGGCCTGAATGAAGGTATTTCCGCTGTGATTCAGCCTGGCGGTTCTAATAATGACTATCAGTCGATTGAGGCATGCAATGAGTTAGATGTTACAATGGTATATACGGGACAAAGGAGTTTTAAGCACTAAGGGAGCGGGGGAACGAAGGCATAGCTCTCATAATCAACTATCTGATGAACACTGTCCATAATGTTTTGCATTGATTTGCCGGGCGAGTTCAGCATTACTGCAAAGCGATACACTTCCCCTTTTTTATTTTCAATATAGCCTATCCTTGTTGTTATGCCCTTTAATGTTCCTGATTTATAATACTCTCTGTTTGAGCGGCGCATTAAATTGTAGTATGGTTCAAATTGTTTGATAATTTCAGCCAGATTCTTTGCGGAAATCCTGTTTTTTTTAGATATTCCAGAGCCTTCAACAAGGCAAATGTTGTCTATATTAAGCACGTTTTTTACATAAGTTGATGCCGCGAGTATCCCTTTGGCCAGTGTTCCAGGAGGACCGAAAACCTTTGCCCCTGTCGCAATTAATATCTGGTTTGCCATAAAGTTGTTTGAATGCTCAAGTAGTTTTGGTATTATCTGTTTTAAGGTAAATTGTGAAGTATATTGATAAATTAGTTTATCTTTGTCTTTCCGAACCTTTCCTAATCTTATCTTCCCCTTTATTTTGATTCCTTCCTTATTCAGGAAATATTGAAAAAGATGTCCGGCATAGAGTGTAATTTCATTTTCAGCATGAGTAAGCACTATTCTTTCCTTTTTGAGGCCGGATTGTTTAATCCTTTTAAAAGCGATCGGCAAAAGAGGTGTCTGAGGCTCAGCGCTGATAAAGGAGCCGTCTTTAAGCTGTTTAAAATAAACAGTGTTAAAATTGACGCACAAGGCGCCGTTTGGCGCATCATACGGCTCTAATGATTCTGTTTTCCCGGGGATTATTAGCTTTTTTGTAAAATATGAGTCATCTAAAACAAGATCGTTGATTTTTTGAGTCTTTATTGAAAGGTCGGTGCTTAAGGATTTTGATATTTCCGTTAAGACTTCTGATATCAAAAGCGGATCGCCGTAGCCCTTTATTTTCAGATTTGCCTTTGCATCCATGTAGAATTCAGTTGTGAATCTGTAATCAGGGCCTAAATAATGAAGCGCCACAAGAGATGTCAGTATTTTCAGGGTGGAAGCGGGAATCAGGGGCTTTTCGGCATTTTTGGAAAAAATAATTTTGCCTTGCTGGTTTGCGACAAGCACAGCATCATTACTGCCTATGTCATGTTGCAGGGCTTGAAGCGCCTTGCTTATAGAGCGCTTTGCCGGATGATTGTTTTGAGCATATTGATTTTTTGCCCATAAATTTTCCGGTTGCCCGAAATGCAAGAAACAGAAAAACAATAAGATCCAGGCAGATGATAAGGAAGGTTTCAATATATTCCCCTTAATAGGTTTTGTTTCCCCGTTTCAACGGGGCATGGCATTTCAATATTTGACAAAATGGCGGCGCAGTTATAATTAATAATTTAGTAAAGCGGTTTTTGGGCCGGAAGCATCTTATCTTCATAAAAAAGGATATTATAATAACTGATAAAAGAAAAGAGCCTGTTTTATGAAATATTAGGTTTTTATGCTTTCAAGAATCAGAGTAATCGGTCCGTCATTAATTAAAGATATATCCATTATTGCGCGGAATCGGCCGGTTTTGACGGTTATGCCCCTTTGCTCAACCTTTTTTACAAATTGTTCGTAAAGTTCGTTAGCCGCCACCGGTTCGGCGGCATCAATAAATGACGGGCGCCTGCCTTTCCGGCAGTCACCGAGCAGGGTAAATTGCGATACCACAAGCATTTCGCCACCTGTTTCAATCAACGACCTGTTCATCTTGTTGTTTTCATCTTCAAAGATCCTTAAATTAGTTATTTTATCTGCGAGGTATTCAGCGCCACCAGTATCATCCCCTTTAGCTATGCCGAGAAGCACAAGAAGGCCGGAGCCTATTTCATTGATTATCTCATTGTGTACAGATACAGAACTCTTTTTTACTCTTTGTATTACAGCGCGCATCTTCCTGCCCGGTATTATGTTTTATTTGGATTAATATATAACATGATTATCAAAAATTGACAACAAACTCAAACCCTGATTAAAGTGAACTGCAAGCTGCTCGTTAATGAAAGTCCTGTGGCGGCTTTCCGAGGGGTACTCTGTCGCCGTGAAGCTCTTTGCAGATGGTTTGTTGCATAAGACTAAAATATTACAGCTATTTTATTGTATAAATAAACAGCTTTTTATGTTATCAATCAAAATTGATAAGCTCGTAAAAAGTAATACACCAGGTCATTGTGAGGAGTACAATGATGAAGCAATCTCAAAACATGTTGACAACCCACAAGATTGCCACGTCCGGCCGCTTTACTCGCGGCTAAAGGCTCACTTGCTCCTTGCAATGACCGGAATTGAGCAAAATGGGGGTTGTGCAAAACCCCTGAGAACTTTTGGCTGACAAGGGTATAGGAGGAAATGTTGAAACGGTGTATAATAATATTTTTGATTGCTTTATTTTTTTTTGCGGATACAGGATGGACAGAAGAGGCTGCAGAAGAGTGGTTCAGTAAAGGGGTTAAAAGCATTGAAGAAAAGAATTATGAGCAGGCTATTAACTGTTTTAAAAAAACTATAAATATTTATCCCAACCATGTGCCCAGTTATAACAATTTAGGTTATATTTATAATATTATGGGAATGTGGGATAAGGCAATCGAAACATATAAAAAGGCCCTTACCATAAATTCCAATGATGTTAGTATTCATCATGATCTTGGAGTTTCATTGTATAAAAAGGAACTGCTTGATGAAGCAATTGCGGAATTTAAAAAAGCCATTGCTCTGGATTCTGAATTTGATCTTCCATATCATACATTAGGAGTTATTTACCTTGAGAAAAAGATGTTTGATGAAGCAATTGCGGTGCTTAAAAAGGCTTTGGAGATCGCGCCTGACAATCCTGTAGCGCATCGTAATCTTGGGCTGGCATATAAAGAAGTCGGCAAAAATATTTTGAGCGCCGATCATTATTATCAGGCAGGTATTCTTTATTTGAAAGCAGATAATAGAGAAGAGGCATTAATCGCCTATAAAAATATTCTTCAGTGTTCCAAGGAAATCGCCGGTGTTTTTTTAATAAAACTTTATCCGGACAAAGAAGCTTCTGATCCAACGACTCCGTTGTCTTTCAAAAAAAAGAGTCGGTGGTATGTTCTGCTCGCCGGAATGAATATTCGAAAGAACCATTCTGTCGGCAGTGAAATTATCGGTCAATTAGATAGAGATGTAGAATTTCAAATAATCAGGGAGGCGACGGATAATACTCCAGTTTATTCCTGGTATCTCATCAAAACCAAATCCGGATTTAGTGGTTGGTTATGTGGAGTCTATAACGGGATTGTTAAATATAATATTGTCAGTGAACGTAATGAACCATCATTTAAACTTCCTTAATAAATGAGGATTAAAGGAGGTTGTACGAGGATTATGTCTGCAAGGGGATCTCCTCGTCCTGTGAACAGGTGCAAATTTATTGTACAGCAGAAGAATAATGACATGATAGATATTGATGAACTCGTAAAAAGTCAAATTTCTAGCCTTTTTGTCATTTCCGTTAAAGCGGGAATCGAGCAACCTCAATTAGTTATAGACTCCAGCTTTCGCGGGAATGACATACAAAATGACTTTTTACGATGCCATCAACATTGATGCCCTGTGAACCGCAATAGCGAGCGAATCTAAAAAAATGGCTAACTTCCTTACGGTTGAAGATTCCCTGTAGCTTGCTACAGGGAATCTTCAATAAAAACAATATTTATTGTATTTTAGTGCTTAAAAAAAACAGGAGGTTAAGATTAATGAAAAAATTTGCTTTGATCGTTATCCTGAGTTTGTTTGTTTCAGCTTGTGGAACACTGGCAAAAGAGTCTGAATTTTTTGAGCATGACACAATGTACAAAAACTGGGATCACCTGAAATTCAGCATATATGGGTTCAAATGTCCTTCAGTAGAAAGCTCAAAGAAAACAGATGAACAAGGCTGGTGGGGCAAAGAAATACCCATAAATCCTGATAAATAATTATGAGATACAAACACCTGGTCATTGTCCTGAAGCTGCAAAGCCTCCAAGGGTTGGTTTAGTTGTTAATAATTAATTTTTAAGTTAGCATTTATGAGCGAGATAATATTTATTTTCGGAGGATGCAGGAGCGGCAAAAGCAGGCATGCTCTTGAATTGTCGGGCAGCATTTGCGGAAAAAACAGGATTTTTATTGCCACCTGCTTGCCGCTTGATGAAGAGATAAAGCAAAGAGTAGAGTGCCACCAGAAGGAAAGAGGCCAAGGCTGGACAACCATTGAGGCGCCGGTCCGCCTGCCGGAAGCGATAATTGAAAACCACCTGAAAGCCGATGTAATTGTTGTGGATTGCCTGACGTTCTGGACAAGCAACATTATTCTGGAGACAGATGATCAGGAAACAATTTTCAGGCATATGCACAGCCTGATACAGTCTATTAAAACAGCTCAATGCACTGTTATCCTGGTTGCAAACGAAGTCGGGGCAGGTATTGTTCCGGATAACGTTCTTGCAAGAAGGTTCAGGGATGTGGCCGGGTATGTCAACCAGAATGTGGCTGCATGTTCTGATAAGGTTATATGGATGGCTGCCGGCATACCTGTAAAGATAAAATAAATAATGAAAAGCCTTATTGCAGCAATACAGTTTATAACAATTTTGCCTGTTGGAAAGCCGGGAGGGTTTGAGCCCAAAAGCATGATACAGCTTTTCCCGGTTGTGGGCATAATTATCGGCTTGCTGGTTTCAGCCTTTGATATGGCTGTTTTACAATTATGGCCTAAGCCTGTTGCCTCACTGCTCGATGTGATATTTCTTGCGCTCATTACAGGCGCATTTCATCTGGATGGTCTGGCAGACACAGCGGACGGTCTTCTGGGACACAGGACCAGAGAACATGCCCTTGTCATAATGAAGGACAGCAGAATCGGCGTGATGGGGCTTGTAGCCGTTGTCTGCGCGCTGGCGATTAAATGGGCTGGCATCGCAAGTTTAGATGTTCACCGGAGCCTGCTGCTTGTTATTATACCTGCCTACGCAAGGGGAAGTATTTTATTCGGCATAAGGTTTCTTAAGTACGGCAGAACTGAAGGCGGAACCGGCCATGCTTTTTTTAGCGATCCATTAAAAATCAGCTCCTTTTGGGGATTGCTGATACCTGTTGCCCTTTCCTTTTTTTTAGGATGGAGAGGAGCCCTGTTAAACCTGATTTTTATCATTATAACAGCGCTAATCCTGCTTTACTATAAAAAGCGGATCAGATGCATTACAGGCGACATGTTAGGAGCAATGACCGAAGTTATTGAATCAATGCTTTTTTTGATGGTTTCGATAACTCTCTCCTTTTTGTAACTATTCAGCCACAGATTCACCCCAGTACGATCATCCTGACCTACGGGGCAGGCACAGATGAACGCAGATATATTTAAATACAAAGAAATTACGGAATATTAAGAATTATATTATAATTTTTAACCGCAAAATCGAGCAAAGCGGGCAATGATATAAAATTTGGATTTTAGCCAATCAACTTTGAACAATATGTATTCAGCTCTTCCTAAATCATACAAAGGACTATATCCGTTCAGGCTGGGAACAACGTCATTTATATACCCTGATCATTATATACCTAATGTTAAAATGCTTGGCCCTTATCTAAATGAAATCGAACTTCTTTTGTTTGAAAGCAGTTATGACAGTCTTCCTTCAAAGCACGAGATAAAAGAGCTCTCCATGCTCGCAGAGGAATTCGACATTACTTATGACATTCATTTGCCTATAGATATATTGTTGGGGGATGAAGATCGATCAGTCAGGTGCCGCGCCATTGAGTCGGTTCAACGTGTAATAGACCTTACCCTGCCTTTAATACCTTCAGTTTATATACTTCATCTTTCATTTAATGAAGATTTGAGTAAAACAGATAACATAAGCAAATGGCAGGAATGTATTTATGAGAGCATGGACAGGTTGCTTGCAACCGGAATAAACAGCAGATCAATAGCAATTGAAAACCTGATGTATCCCTTTGAATGGGCAGAAGAGGTTATATCTTCGTTAAATCTATCCGTGTGTATTGATACAGGGCATCTTATACGGATGAATGCAGATATAAAAAAGGTTTTCGACAAACACCATGACAGGACATCAATAATACATCTTCACGGAGTTAAAGACAACCTCGATCACTTGTCGCTTGATAAATTGAGAGATAATGAAACATCAGATATTATGAAAATATTAAAAACATATGCCGGGATAGCGATAATAGAGGTGTTTTCATATAACAACCTGCAAGCCTCACTAAAATATCTGGAAAAATGCTGGAACCAATAATCTATTGTGCAAGACCATAAATTGGCCTTTAAGGGTTTAAAAGCAGCCTGTTATGATTTGACACAAACTGATTGAGATTTTAAGATGATTTTCAGATAGGTTCACAGAAGATTTTTTGCGATTTTTACTTTTAAAACAGTCGGGAGGTTGAGGGAAAATGGTTTCAGAAGATATTGGATTGGTTGAGATTGTAAAACAGATTATACCTGTTGACGAAAAATGGATAAAAAAGGGGCGTGAAAGAACAGCTCAACTCCTGATGCCTGCCAGGGCCCTTGGAAGGCTGCATGACATATCTGAACGTTTATGCGGCATCCAAAAAACTCTTAAACCTTCGATAGAGCGCAAAGCATTTATGGTCATGGCCGGAGACCACGGTGTTGTGAAGGAAGGGGTAAGTGCTTTTCCTCAGGAAGTAACAGGCGAGATGATAAAAACCTTTTTAAACGGCGGCGCAGGCATCAATGTTCTTGCAAGGCAGGTTAATGCAGATGTTTTTGTGGTTGATATGGGTATTGTTTCCAACCTTGACCCTGTCACACTAAATGGAGGGGATCGTTTTTTCATGTACAAGGTGGCAAAAGGCACGGCCAATTTTTCCCAGGGACCTGCCATGACACGTGAAGACGCGGAAAAATCAATATTAACAGGGTTTCAACTTGCGGCTGGCCTTTTTAATAAAGGGGTACAGATTCTCGGTACAGGTGATATGGGAATAGGCAACACCACCCCTTCTGCGGCTATCGGGGCCGTCCTTACAGGTAGGACATTAGAGGAAATGGTCGGCCGCGGGACAGGTGTGGATGATAAAGGTCTTTTCAGAAAGCAGGAAGCGATTCGCAAAGGAATCAAGATAAACCAGCCAAACAGGGAAGACGGCCTTGATGTTCTTTCAAAAGTCGGAGGTTTTGAGATTGGCGGAATTGCCGGGTGTGTTCTGGCTGGTGCATATTATAAACGACCTGTAGTAATTGACGGGTTTATTTCAACTGCCGGCGCGCTTATCGCCCACTCACTTTGTCCTGCGGTTGTGGATTATCTGTTCGCCGGGCATTGCTCCGAAGAGCTTGGCCACAGATTAATGCTGGAGCATCTCGGGCTTAAACCGATTCTCGATCTTGGCATGCGTCTTGGAGAAGGTACCGGCGGCGCGCTCGCCATGTGTATAATTGAAGGCGCTGTGCGTATTTTTACAGACATGCTTACTTTTGGAGAAGCCGGTGTTACTGGTACGGGATCTCCGATTTGATCCGACAAGCTACGGGGTTAGTCGCTGTTGCGGTTCAAAAGGCGGGCCTTGCAGTAAGTCTGTTGCTGACGGCCTGATTGTTATTGACACCCATGCCAGGATTGTCTTAATAGAGATGGCTGCCGAAGATCTCCTGGGTGTTTATTTCAGCGATGTGATTGATCGGCTCATCAATGTTGCCATCAAGCATGAGACACTTGTAATGTTAACATAATGATTTAGGAATTTAGATTTCTGAGTTTGGATCTGAAGAAAAGAGAAAGATAAGATGAAAAAAATTCTTATAGTGGATAACGAGTTAGACATCAGGGAATTGGTGGAGGCAACTCTCAGGGCTGAAGACTACCAGATTCTTCAGGCTAAAAGTGCGGAAAAGGCTATTGAGATTGTGAAGGCTGAAAAGCCGGATTTGATAATTATGGATATCATGATGCCCAGGGGGATGGATGGTCTGGAAGCAACCCGGATTCTAAAAAATGACCCGAAGACCAAGGACTGCATCATAATCATGCTGAGTGTAAAAGGTCAGCAGGTTGACAGGGAGAAGGGCATTGCAGCAGGCGCGGACGACTATTTTACCAAACCCTTCAGTCCTCTGGAATTGATAAAGAAGGTTGCAGGGGTGCTTGCATAGCTTGAGTATTTTTCAAGGGTCTCACTGTGAGACAGGTGCCGAATTTATTTTCGCAGTTGATATTTTTTTACGGCTTTGTTGTGTTCGTTTATGCTTGCTGAAAACTTGTGTGTCTGGTCCTTTTTTGAAACAAAATAAAGAAAATTCGTATCAGCAGGGTAGAGGGCGGCTTCTATTGCTTTAATTCCCGGGTTTGCGACAGGGCCGGGAGGGAGCCCTTTCATTGTATATGTATTATAAGGGGTTTGGGCGGAAAGATGCTTTCGTGTTATGTTGCCGTCAAAGTTCTTTAAACCGTAGATGACTGTTGGATCACTTTGAAGACGCATCCTTTTCTTTAAACGATTGTGAAAAACAGATGAGATAACAGGCCGCTCAAAAGAAACGCCTGTTTCCTTTTCAATAATCGATGCAAGTGTCACCACCTGATGAATCGATAAATTAAGATCTTTTGCCCGCATTTTCCATTTTTGATTAAAGATTGATCTGAATTGCTCAACCATTGCAGCTATTATTTTTTCCTGTGTTATATCTTTTGGAAAGTTATAGGTATCCGGGAAGAGATATCCTTCAAAGGTTTCAGCATTAATTCCCTGCTTATACACAAAGGATGAGTCTGTTGCTGCTCTTAAAAAGTCTGCCCTGGTGCCCAGTTTTGCTTCGGAAATAATTGATGCAATCTGTTCCAGATTATAACCTTCCGGTATGGTTATTTTATAGAGCCGGACCTTTCCGCTTGCCATTATTTTCAGTATTTTTATCGGAGTCATAGAGGAAGAAAAGAGGTATTCACCGGCCTTTATCTTTTTGTCGCTGCCTTTAATACGGGCCAACAACTTAAATTTAACCGGATTTTTTATAACACCTGTATTGTTCAGATGGTTGGCAATAGTTGAAAGGTTTTGGCCGGGCAATATTACTACAACCTTTTCTGAATTATCGGTATTTGCGCTTTTGTCCGCATAAACTAAAAGATCAAGAAAGAGGCATGCCAGGGCTGCAAAAGAGATAAATGCAGATATTAAAAAAAATGTTTTTATTTTATCCAATTCGCAATATTCCCTGTTTTGAGTGCCTAAAGTGAGCTAAAGTGCCTAAAATGCCTAAAGTTAAGGAATGCGCCTCTGGCGCTGCTAATTTTAACTTCTACAAAACAAGTATAGATCACTTGAAACCTTTGCCCAAGCCTACTATACGTGCCGGTAGTTAGTGCCAAAGCAGGCTTTTAAATAGGCAGAATACATTAACTTTAGGCACTTGTAACCGACTAATTCCTATAACGGTAGAACCTTCTTATGGTACCACTTCCAGCGGTAGTGGTTTAAACCGATTGCCAAATTATCAATAAACCATATTTTAAACATCCGCAAGTTGTTTAAGCTCGGAGAGAATATGTCGTTATGACGGAAAATGATCAATATCAGAACCAACCTGCAGGCATATATATTCATGTCCCTTTTTGCTTAAGGAAATGTCCTTATTGTGGTTTTTATTCAATAAGCGATCTGTCCCTTACGAAAGCATTTCTTAAAGCCCTGATGCTCGAAATGCGCATTCTTGGTAATATTCCCTTTGTGTTTGACACGATCTATATTGGAGGAGGAACCCCTTCGATCTTAACACCAGAGGATATTGGTAAAATAATTGAGGATGCCTGCCACTTCTTTAAGATTTTGGAACATGCTGAGATAACAATGGAAGTAAATCCAGGCGCTGTGGATAAAGAGCGTTTTATCGGTTATAAGAGGGTAGGGGTAAATCGCATTAATATCGGGGCGCAGTCATTTCAGGAGACAAATCTTAAATTTCTTGGGCGGATTCATTCAGGAAAGCATATAAATCCTGCTGTAAAATGGGCTCGAAAGGCTGGTTTTGATAATATTGGACTTGATCTTATTTACGGCATTCCAGGGCAGACAATGAAATCATGGCTTTTTGACTTGCAAAAGGCCGTTGACCTTAGACCCGAACACCTTTCATGCTATATGCTTACCTATGAATCAGGCACCCCTATGTATAAAGGCCGGCAGGAGGCAAGGTTTTGTCCTTTGCCTGAAAATCTTGCAGGCGATATGTTTGAATCAACAATAGAATTTTTAAATATAAATAATTATGTCCAATATGAGATATCAAATTTTGTGTTACTTCAATCAGGTAAAAGGGACAACATGTCAAGGCATAACAGAAAATACTGGTTGTCTGCGCCATATATCGGGCTTGGCCCTTCAGCCCATTCATTTGTTGAGCCCGTGCGTTACTGGAACACCCGCAGCGTGACAAAATATATCAAAGATATCAATGGGAACAGGCTTTCAATAGATGGAAAGGAGGTTTTATCAAAAGAGCAACAGATGATAGAGGCAATTTCGCTTGGGTTGAGAATGACGGATGGAATTAAAACAGATATTTTTGATAAAAAATTTGATGTAAGCTTTAATAAAATATTTGCCGAAACGATAGCGTATCTTGAAGAAGACGGGTTGATCAGGGCCGCTGAAAACCGATGCTCGCTTACACGCAAGGGGCTGCTGTTTGCTGACAGCATTACCTCCCTGCTGATATAAAGTCCCAAAATCGTCATGCCGGACTTGACCGGATTGCTCCACGCAAGCCCCATCCCCAATCGTCCCCCGGTCTTCCGAAGGATGAAATAGAAAATATTTGCGGTAATAACGCTGCCAACCTTCTTAAACTGTAGTTCGTCTTTTGTGCAAAGATTTTTTTGACTTATGACTCTCTTTGTTTTACGCTGCAATCCACGTATTTTAATCCACAGATTACGCAGATTTTCCTGCCTGTGGGTGTTCGCTACGCAGACAGGCGTGAGTTATTGGTGAGGGGTAGTTTATTAAAAAAGGAGGAAGATAAATTGGAGAGAAAAACACAATACAAGCCCATATACGAGTTGATCTGTGTGAAAACCGTGGATGGTTTAATCATGGAGGGCAAGGTGAATATCGCAGGAAAAAAAAGGGTTTCCGAGCTTTTTACCGCTAGCGACAAGTCTTTTATTGTATTGGTAGATGTTAAGTTAAAAGGAGGGAGCACCAGTGAACTTTTTATTAATAAGCGGCATATTGTATGGGTTAAACCCAAGGATATAGCAAAAGGGGACAAAGTGTCTCTGGCGGATTAAGATTGCCAAGTAACCGTTCACTGTTCAGGGGTTAAAAATCGTATACATATAATTTTCCACCCACCACAGAGACCAGAATATGATATATCTTGCCTATGACGGGTCGCTTAATGGTGACTGGGTATCACGCTACGGTATCCGTCTTGCGGCCCATACCGCTGAAAAAACGCTGACACTTGTCCACATTCAGGACGGTAGTGTTTCTCCTGTACAAGTTCTCGAAAAGATTGGTAAAATTGAGCAAGAATGCAGCGCTCAAGGTATAGAGCTAAGTAGTAAAATCCTTCCTTTAAAGAAGAATGTTTTCCAGTCGCTTGTTAATGCCATTCCTCACGGCAAAGAGAGTTTTGTTGTGTGCGGAACTCGGATTCGCTCCAAGAGACAAGCCTTTTTATCTGGAACCATTTCTGAAAAACTCATCGAGTCCGACAAATTCAATGTACTGGCTGTGCGCGTAGTACAGCCGGGTTTGCTTGCGAATCCACGCAAGTTCTTAATTCCACTGGCAGGACATCCGAGGGGTTTTAAATCAGCCTGGCCATTTTTCAAGCTGTTTCTGCCTGAAGTAGAAGAAATCTATCTCCTTCGGGTCATGAATGTCAGTTCTTTTCAGCTTCTCCATTCCTCTCCGCATCGCATGCAGGAATTACGCAAAAAAGGGTTGAAATACCTTGCTGCTGTTATGCAGGACATTAAGCAGGGATGCGGAGCTGCCGGCTTTCGGATAGACTATCGTGTGGTAGTAAGTAACGACTGGTCGAGAGAGATCCTGGTTCACGGCAGCAAGTTAAAGACACGCATGATTCTACTGGGTGCATCAGAGCGCACACGTCTTAATCGAGCTGTTTATGCCGATTCGCTGGAGAGAGTTCTCTGTGGAACTCCTTGTGATATGGGAATCTACAGTGGAATATGAATAAAGCAAAACAAATACAAAATGTTAATCCTGATGAAGTTTATTCTTACCTGTCAAGCCGACCAGAGGGTTTGAACGACCAGGAGGTCGAAGAACGCTTGCTGGAGGTCGGCAGGAACTCTGTGGAAGTCCGCGATCAATGGAAATGGGTTCGTTCCCTCTTAAAACAGTTTACAAATTTTTTTACCATCCTTTTGAATGTTTCTGCTGTTATCTGCTTTGTCGCCGATAATATCCAGCCCGGCGAAAGTATGAATGTGCTCGGATGGGCTCTGCTTGGGGTCTCTTTCCTAAACGCATTGTTTAGTTTTGTACAGGAATATCGCGCAGAAAAAGCAATGGAAGCCCTCAAGAAATTTCTGCCTCCTCGTGTCTGGGTCAGGCGTAATGGAAATAATGTCGAAATCCTTGCCGAGGATCTTGTCCCCGGAGATGTGCTTATTGTCTCGGAAGGCGACCGTATCGCGGCTGATGGCCGGTTGGTCAAGAGCGGGGATCTGGTGGTAAACAATGCTCCACTCACAGGGGAGTCCAAGGCACAGAGCCTCCATGAATCAGCAGTAGATAAACGAATGTCGGAAAGCGAAAATCTTGTTTTTGCAGGATGCTCTGTTTTCAAAGGCAGTGGCGAGGCAGTCATCTTTGCAACAGGTATCAGAACAGAGTTTGGTAAGCTGGCTCAGCTTTCTCAGGCTATCAGAAGAAGCCCATCCCCCCTGGAGTACGAGACCGGCCGCATGGTGAAGATTCTGACTATTATTGCCGTCAGCATGGGGTTTTTGTTCTTTCTCTATGGAGTTTTTAGCGGAAGGTCTCTCTGGGTAAACCTGGTGTTTATGATGGGCATTATCGTGGCCAACGTTCCTGAAGGTCTTTTGCCCACGTTTACCCTGTCTCTGGCAATCGGCAGCTTGCGGATGGCTAAAAAGAACGTACTGGTAAAAGAACTGAAAGCCGTGGAGGCATTGGGTGCGGTTCATGTGATCTGCACGGACAAAACAGGAACTCTAACTCATAACCAGCTGACAATTACACACCTGGGAGATGCCCTTGCCTGCGAAAAATTCAAAGATAAGGGCTCAGAGAATTTTCTACTGAAGCTTGCCCTCAGTGCATCCGAAGTCCGCAAATCAGAAGAGGGGTTTTCAGGAGATCCTCTTGATGTCTCAGTTGCTGATTCCTATGTGAAAAAAGGTGGGGATTTTGCTGGTTTTGAAAAAAATATCGAAAAACATTTTGCCTTTGACGTTGATAAAAGAAGATCAGCCGGTATCTTTTCGGAGGATTCTCAGAAGTTCTTTGTAGTCAAAGGAGCCTCGGTGGCCATTCGCCCGTTTATTTCTCAGATGCAAGCGGACTTGGCGGCACAGCCGGTCAAGGTTGATGAAGAGGCTCTTGAAAAGGCTGAGGCGGCAATGAGAAAGGTCGCTGCAACAGGTTTACGTGTTATTGCCATAGCCTATCGCGTACTTGCGGAAGGGGATTATACAGATGCCAAACAGGAGGACTTGGAGCATGATCTTATCCTTGCCGGTTTTATGGGGATCGAGGACCCCATTCGCAAGGAAGTACCCCCTGCGGTTAAAAAGTGTCAGGATGCCGGTATTGATGTTATTATGATTACCGGCGACCACCCTGATACAGCCTTAGCCATTGCTCGGAAAAGCGGAATTGTGGTGGATGGCCGGAATATGGCGGGAGTCCTGACAGGAGATATTTTAGAGGAATTGACACAAGAACAGCTTATAGAGGCGCTGGGCAAGGGGGTTTCGGTTTTTGCGCGAACGACTCCTGAGCAAAAAATGAAAATCGTAGCCGCCCTTAAGGCTATGGACAAAGTAGTGGCCATGACCGGCGACGGGGTGAACGATGCTCCGGCCCTCAAAGCAGCCGATGTTGGTGTTGCTATGGGAAAAAAAGGTACTGATGTGGCCAGGGAGTCGGCGCAGATCGTCCTGTTGGATGATAATTTTGCTTCTATTGTAGCAGGAGTTGAAGAAGGGCGAGCGATTTACAGCAATATAAAGAAATTTACCAATTATGTGCTCGTGAGCAATGGACCTGAAATCCTGCCATATCTTATTTATATTTTGCTGCCGGTTCCGTTGGCCCTTACGGTGATTCAGATACTGTCTATTGATCTGGGAACGGATATCATTCCATCAATGGGGCTGGGGCAGGAACCACCCGATCCCGAGGATATGCGTCGGCCTCCACGGGACCGAAGCGAGGGGCTTCTTACACGTCCTCTAATCATGCACAGCTATCTGTTTCTTGGATTACTCGAGGCTCTGTGGTCTATCTTTTTGTTTTTCCTTGTCCTTGTAGAAGGTGGATGGGAATACGGTCAGGAGCTTGCTTCAAACAACGCACTTTACCGTTCAGCAACAGGCATTGCCTTGTCCACCATTCTGCTCATGCAGATCGGAAACCTTATAGGGCGCCGTTTTATCTATCGTTCAGGACTGGACATGGGTATCTTTAAGAATAAACTTATTTTTTTCGGAATTATTATTCAGATTGTATTTTCCTGGGTAGTCCTGTACTTTCCTCCGGCACAAAAAGTCATGGCTACAGGACCGGTTCCTGTAGAGATTTACTTACTTGCCTGGCTCGGCATTCCTCTGATTTTTGGACTGGATTTTATTCGCAAAAAAGTTGTGCAACGCTATTAGAATCTTAGTAATATTTTAGCCTTAAATCTATTTTTTACGCTTGTCACGAACATAAAGGGCCTTTGAATTGGTGTTGCCTATTTGTCTTTCTTCCATGTCAAAAAGCTTTGTTGCAGAAACCAGCTCACCCAACTTTCCATACCCGTAATTACGTGGATCAAACTCAGGTGATTGTTTCGCAATATTACTGCCGACAGATGCAAGATGAGCCCACCCGCTTTCATCGGAGGACGATTCCACTGCATTACGTATCAGGCTTACCAGTTTTGTATCCTGTTTTAACTCCCCACTGGATTTTTTGACAATCGCTTTACTTTCATCGGTCTTCGCGCGAAGGACCTCTGTGTAAATAAATTTGTCACAAGCTGAAACAAAAGCAGAAGGGGTCTTTTGCTCTCCAAAGCCATACACCAATAATCCTGATTCTCTAATTCTTGACGCCAGCTTGGTAAAATCACTATCACTCGATACTATGCAGAATCCGTTAAAGTTGTTGGTGTACAATAAGTCCATTGCATCAATAATCATTGCGCTATCAGTTGCATTTTTTCCTTTTGTATACGCAAATTGCTGCATCGGCTGAATAGAATATTGCAATAGAACATCTTTCCATCCTTTCAGGCCGGCCGAGGTCCAATCGCCATAGATTCTTTTGACGCTGGCTATTCCGTAATTTGCTATCTCTGACAGTAAGCTATCCACAATACTTGGTTGAGCATTATCCGCGTCTATAAGAACTGCTAACTTTTCGGTTTTTTCCATAGCTTTTTAGTCCTCCAAAAAAGAAAGTCGTGGTTCTGTTATTCTAAAATAAAAAAGGCAGAGCCATTGCTGACACTGCCTTACAGCTCTATATCTAAGTGATGCAGCGCAGTTTTTAATGAGAACCACCACCTTGTTTACCGTTGCCGGCCATAGCGTTCATAGCTCGATCAGGATTTGCCTCAACCTTTTTCAGGATATCCATTGTTTTACTTTCCGGCAGCCAATTAATAACACCTGCGCCTACATCATAAATAGCGCCAATTACTTTTGTTTTTCCACTCTTTACAAGATCTCTGCTTGCAGGGCTTGCCATGAAGAGGTCTTCAATTCCCACCCACACATTTTCTTCAATAGCATATGGGATAATTGCATCCCCTTTTACATCAGCGTGTTTAGACATTGCAATTTTCA
The DNA here is from genome assembly GCA_035529315.1 of Anaerolineae bacterium. NCBI lineage: Bacteria > Bacillati > Chloroflexota > Anaerolineae > Anaerolineae bacterium. The sequence goes on along the minus strand of DATKWZ010000016.1, from coordinate 29,349 downwards.
CTGCGGGCTGAATATTGTCAACAAGAGGCGGAATATTTCTTTCCAGGGCGTGTCCTGTTCCATGGACAGCATTAGTAACGGCGGTAACGGCTCCACACTGGGTATGGCCAAGAACAACCAAAACCGGAGTATTAACATGTGCTAAACCATATTCAATTGATCCGACCTCGTCTGTATCACAAACATTACCAGCGACCCTGATAACAAATATATCCATTACGCCTGCATCAAAAATTAACTCAACAGGTACACGTGAGTCTGAGCAAGTAATAACCGTAGCATAAGCATGATCCCCCTGATTTTCTTTTCCAGCCTGAATTAGACGGGCGCGATTGATGTGAGGATGATTTGGGATTCCGTCAATAAATCTGGAGTTACCTGCCTTGAGCATTTCAATGGCTTTGTCAGGGCTTGGTTTTGCTTTTTCCATTGCCGCCTCATGTTTTACAGCAGGCTTTGCCTCTGCCTTTTTAGCAGGAGCTTTATTTTTCTCTGCGTCGTCCCCACCACAAGCTACAGGAAACATTATCAATGAAAAAATAAAAATAGCAGCAATAATTGGTTTGATAAAACGATTCATTCTCCCCCCTTTTTTTTAAAAAAAATGTTTAATCTTTATAAGGCCAGACCAAAATTTTCGAACCAGATCTTTACATCCTCTCCTATAGAGGCATAACATTTAAAACTTTTCACATATATTTTGGCAGATATATTGTCAAGAAATTAGCCCTTAATTTCCTCAAGAATATCTTTTTCGTTCCAATCATTTGGAAATTGCAACTTAAAATTTACCAGCGACTAAGTATATAGTAATATTTTACAATCCTTAGCATATTTCAAAAATTTTTCAGCTGTTTGGATTATAACTCCATCTATGAAGTCTTTTTCTGAAAATTGCATCATATCTACAGTCATCTTGCAAGCAACAAACTTCACACCTTCGACTTGAGCTACTTCCTGAAGGTCGGAAAGAGGAGGAATATTCGCTTTTTCCATTTTTTCCTTCATCATCCATGTGGCAACGGCCGACATCCCTGGGATAGCGCCCATGAATCCCGGAGGCTGGAATTTGGCTTTATCTATCCAGCCTTTTCGGATAACGTTTATTCCCATAAAAGTATAAAACACTGTAGACTCCATACCTAACCGTCTTGCGTTTATTGCTAATATGAGTCCCGGATAGACTCCATCAAGAGTGTCTTTGGATGTAATAAAAGCAGCAGCATTTTTTTGACCCTGAATTTCATCCATTTCTTTCCTCCTTTTGTCCTATAGATATTCCGCTTGATTTTGGCCACCCATTCCGCTCCATTTTGGCCACCTTATAAATCAATATAATTTATAGCGACGCTGGATAATTTAACTTTTAATCTTTATGTCTTCCTGTCTGAGTGCATGGCGTTGTTCCGCGTCAATTTCCTCTCGTCTCAAATTGCTATCGTTCAGCCTATGGTAAGTTCTGATTCTCTGACGCTAAAAAAAAGGATTTCACCTTTGCAACTATTTGGTTTTCGGTTAACCTGTCGGAGGTTTCGACTGCTGCAATCCTGTCGTGCCGGCTTTTTATTTTCTCAATTTCTTTTGCCAGTTCAAGTTTCGCTTTACCAGGACCAAAGATGAAGATATTGTTGGCTTTGCCGACCTTTTTAATTATCATCTGATAGAAGTCATGAAACTGGTGTTTGCGGCGCTCATCCGCTTTTTGCTCTTTTGATATTGACTGAGCCACGTAAGTGCCACTCGCCTTCCATCCGCCTGATGGACGAAAGTGGCTTTCGGCGCCTGACTCGATACGCTCAATCGTTGTTTGGTCGCCTTCTATCGAAACCAAAATTGCCTCCTTGTGATCGATCCAGATACCAATCTTTTGCTTCATGATGTGCCCTAATGTTGCCATATTGCCTCCTTTATCCTGCATGTATATATAGGATGTCCCGAAACTCTTTCTACTTGACTGAATCTGATTTGTAAATAGAGGGAGGGGCTCATTTTTATGAGGGAATTCACCGGGAGGCAGGAATTTATCATAAGCAGGTTAGCCTTTCCAGTGGCCCACGTCGATCAGACCAAGCCTTGTCGCATACCCGACCAGTTACATATATTAATTTATCAAGGAACGAAACTCCCTCCATAAGTGCGGCTGCCAGGAAGCCGATGATGCCGACGAGAGGGATGCGGAACAGGAAACGCGGTGTCTTGGAAAGAACGATTAATGTGGAGCCGATTATAAGGGCTTTACCTGAGCTTTTTCCAGCGGTTAAGCATTTATTCCTCCTTCTCTTTTTTAATAGCCTCTTTTGCTCCCTTCCACATGCCGGAGATAGCTCCCTTTGCCACAGCTACAGACCTTTTCCCGAGTTCCTTTGCTTCTTCGGCCATAATATGGGCTGCTTTGCCGACAGCTTCCGTGGTTGATTTTGTTGTTTTTTTGGTCTTATCGGCAAGATCATTCAATACGTCCTTTGCCACATCTCCCGAACGTTGGGCTACTTTGCGGGTAGTCTCAATGAAAAGGCTCTCGATCGCCTCAAAATCTTCCTTTGTCCGGGCAATGTCCTCACGGACAAATGCCTTTGTCTTATCTCCAACAGATTCTATTCCTGTTGCGATCCCTTTCTGAACCCCTTCAAAAGTGCCAACAGCAACATTCTTAATCTCTTTGCCGGTCTCCTCGGCGGCTTCCACCGCGCCGGACATGACTTTTTCGGCAATTCTCTTCACTCTGTCCGCACTGAACCGGCCTTCTTTCAGAGCTCTTTCCGCGGCATCTCTGGTAATCTTAGCAACAGTTTCTTTGACATCTTTGCCGGACTCAATGGTGTGTTTGACTGCTTCTTTAATAGTCTGTCTGGTCAAACCCAACAGTTCCGTACTTTTCAGTTTAATGTCGGATACAGCAGATTCAACCCTCTCTCTGATATCTTTGGGCAATGCAGCCCCTGCCTCTTTTGCCCCTTCAATGCCTTTTCTGAGACTTTGCGCCAGCTCCGTCTTCTCATCTTCGAGCCGTTTTTCGAGTTTCCGGAGTTCGTTCCGGGTAGCCTCCACTGCATGATCTCCGTGGCTGCGAACGCCGGCAATGGCACCTTCTACAGCACCTTCTACGGTCTCTTTTGCCTCTCCGGCATCCTTCAAACTATCCACGGCCGCAGCTACAGCATCCTTAACAACAGGGCGAAGCGCCTCAACACTGCCCCTGGTTTCGGCCACGGCATCAGATACCGCTTCCCTGACAATCTCACGCACCTTTTCCGTAGTGATCTGTCCAGCCTCTTTAGCCTTCTTTAACTCCTCTGCAATACGATCTTTCATCTGACTTTCCGACATGATCTCTACCTCCTTAAGATTGATGTTGGTGTTTGCTCTCAAAAGGCACTAAGTTTATATTCTATGTGTACTTACGGGATGCTCTTCAGTTTATAAGTTTGTATTATCAAAAATAGAACAGCTAAATCTTTTTTTTAGTTCATGGTTCCAGATCCAGGCCTGCATAAGCAAAAAGCCCCATCCTTCATATTTCTGAAGAAATGGGGCTTCATTTTTTTAATACCATGGCTGGTCACGTGATCCTCCGGTTTGAGGTTCAAAAAACAGACCGAAATTAATTTAAAACAATATATATCATGTAAACATCCAAGTCAATTTATTATCTTTTCGATGAGTCCACTCTATCCTTTGTCTTTTTTGCCATAAGCAGCCTGCGTTTGATGATATGCACCCCCCGATTCCACAATGCGTGATGTGCCATACGTGTCCTGGAAGGTAATGTCTTTTTGCTCTTGCCATCCTCTTATACACTTTTTACCTTAAAAAGGTATTTTACATCACAAAAACACCTTTTCCCTTTTGTGGTAAACAAGATGACAAAAATTGGTGATTAAAGTATTTAATACTTAATACCGATTAAAACATTAAAGCCTTTTTAGTAAATTTTATTCAGGGACAAGGCTGCGCAAGGATTTTAAGGAGATTACTCATGGATATTATAATAGGAAATACAGCACCAGTTAAAATGGATACCTCTAAAAAAGGGCTTAATGCTTATGTCGCAAAGAGAAATGGTTTTCGCAAGGATCTGCGGAAAAACAGGGATGATCGCCGGAAAAGCGTAAGAGAAGGGATCTTTGTTTTTCTCTCTGTAAAGAACGATCGGCGTGGCTTAAGGGAACGAAGAAGAAGTTGAAATATGCAATAGATCCATTAAGCGCTGATAATCTATTAAAGCATATCGTTGACGAGGCTCCTGAATTTCATTATACCCACCCAAATTCCATTCTGATGGATGGCTGACAACCCCTGCACGCACCCAACAGCACAAAAAAACAACGAAGGCATGAGAAACTTATAAACTTAAGATCGTTACCCTTTAGTCCCCCTTTACAAGAGGGTTTTTGCCACAGGCGTAGCAGCGCTACGTCGAGGACGGAAACCCGCGGAGAACGCTGCCTCGGGGCAAAAGATGCTATTTCTGGATGGACATTAACTAATTATATATACGACGTCTTTTCTGTTGCCCCCCTAATATCAGGCCTATTATTAAGCCACAGAGTAGAACCAAAGCGCCGATAGTAAGCCATTTAGTTCTTTTCGAAGACCTCAAGTCCTTATTTTCCTTTGTCAAGGTATTAATAGCGTTGGTTAAATCCTGTTCCAGACGGGTTGTTACCGCCTGTTTTTTTTCAATACTGACCAGTCTTTCCTTGAGCAGAGCATTTTCCTTTATCAAAGACTTAGCCTGAATTTCCCATGGTAGACGTGAAATAAGGTAACGGCTAAGGACCCATCCCTGGAAGTTGCTATTCTCGCCTTCGGAGACGGTAATGCGACACCAACCCTCTTGAGATTCTGAGACTTCTACTGCCTGACCCGAGGGAAGAAATTTCAGGATTTTGTTTTCAATGCTTGGTCCTCTACGAAGGCTGATTCTAAACTCATCTGTAACGTAAGCCTTTTGGGCCCAAACGGTTTGCCCCATTAAACACAGTGTTAAAATCACAGGAATGAATAGTTTGAATCTTTTCATATCTTCTCCAAGCCGTCTAAAACAATATATATTATGTAAACATCCAAGTTGATTTGTTATCTTTTCGATGAGTTATCACTAATCACCAATTAGTGGCGCGGATCACCACGTCCGCTGAAATGCTCATATATGTGTGTTAGCTGTTAAAACGATGGATTATGACAGAGCATATGCTGAGGGAATGGTTTTACCTTTTTCCATTCCTGTGATTTCGTTTCTGCTTCCCATAAATCATAGTTTTTCTGCAAATTAAGCCATAAATCTGGAGTAGTATCGAACGCACGGGATAAGCGCAAAGCCATATCTGGTGTGATTGCCCCTCTTTCATTAATGATCTTTGATAATGTTTTCCTTGAAACACCAAGATTTGCAGCCATATCCTTGATTGTAATGGATAGGGGTAAAAGATAGTCTTCTTTTATTATATTGCCCGGATGTGTTGGGCGTCTTATCATTTTTAGCATTGTTTTAATCTCCTAATGGTAATCGTCATAATCGACAATATAGGCGTCACCATCCATAAATTTAAAGAATATACGCCAATTGCCGGATACTTTTACTGAATGAAGGCCCTTTTATTTCCGCTCAACTGGTGGAGGAAAGAACCTGGGTAATTCATATCTTTTATTTCACTTGCGGAATTAAGCCGATCAAGGATTCGTTCAAGCCTATTGGCATATTCAGTCTTAATTCCTCTCTTGCTACCTGTATAAAAAAAATCCTCCAAGCCTTTATGCTTAAACGATTTTATCATAACATAAAAAATGTAACCCGTGAAGTTACATCCGTCAATATAAAATTTACTCTGTAAAGCGAAAAGCCCCATCCTTCATATGACTGAAGAAATGGGGCTTTATTTTTTTGTAATATTATGGCTGGTCACGTGATCCTCCTGCTTGAGGTTCAAAAAACAGACCAAAATTAATCTAAAGCAATATATATTATGTAAACTTCCAAGTCAATTTATTATCTTTTCGATGAGTTGTCTATGATGGATTCGTAAAAAGTCGGGAAATACCGGTTCTCATCATTCCGGTCCCGCATCAAATGCGGGATAAACTCCAGCCGTGCCTGTGGCAGACAAGCCGGGCACGTAGTGACACGAAGTGACATGTAGTAAAGCGGAAGCGCTAACCATCAGCGCTATCCAGTCTTTTGGAGTGACGACTTTTTCTATTCAGAGAGGATTAGGGACTTGGGCTGTGGAAAATGTATGTTGTGTCATGATGCATGTCCGGTCGGAGCGATAAAGGGCGTAACTACAAAAGATCGTTACAAGAACAGGGCTGAAACCCTGTATTTTCATAAATGCGTAGGAAAGCTTACAAATGAATTCGCAAAAATACCTGATCACCGATATGTGGAATTTGTATAAAAGTCTGTCCGTTTGGCAGGAAACCGGAGATAAAGAAGAAAAGTAGGGAATCGACAGCGGGCCCGGCCTGTCCGTTATGATTGGATTAAAGAATGATTCCACGGTTGAAGCTTTTGCGGGCTTCTTCCGGTATGAAAAAGGATACCCGACTGGAAGAAACTTTAAGCTCAAGTTGTTTCTCTACCTTTTTCAGGACGTCTTTCAGGGAAGCATCCCCTTGTTTGTCACGAAAAAACCTGCAAAACACCTCTCCCCAACTGGTCATATAGAATACTGTATATTCATGGATTCTTTTCAAATTTCGATCTAAGTTAAAATTAACCGCTATAAGGAGTTTGCGTGGTTGAGCATTTTTCAGAAGGGCTTCGGGAGCAATCGGGTCGGCTTCCGCAGACGGGAAAACCCGGAGCAGGTTTTTAAGAAGGTCAAGAAAGTCCTGGATCGAAATTGGAGTTGGGTTTGGCATAAGTTCTATCGAAGTAGTGGACGAATAAAGCCCATTATGAACCAGCCATATTGCAATCTCTTCTATCCGTGCCGTTTTTTTCAATAATTGGTCATTATTTCCTTTTTTCTCCGTTGTTGTCTTTGGGTGGTATAAGTTCCAGGTTGCGTTCTCCCCGTGTGGTTGGGAGTATTGCAGTTTCAGCCGCTGAAATAAAGACTTGCCGCTCGCTACAAGGGGAAGCTTTTCCACCTTGTGAGGCTGCCTGGAAAATTGAACGAACATCTTACGCCCCAGAATCGTCAGGTCCCGCTGAGTGATTATTGTGTTTCGATCTTCTGTATCCTTCAGAATACGACTTGATCTCTTGTAAGTTTCTATCATGTAATGATTGATTTTAGAGCTTAGTTGAAATATCTTGTCAAAGTCCCATTCCTTAAATCGCCCTAAATCCTGAACACGCTTCTCATCCCAGCCCCAGGCGTCAATGTAGCCCTGGACCACTTTCTTCCGCACCCTTATGACTAAATTATCCAGGGCGGAGATAGACTGGATACCGAGTTTCAGAAAAAAACAAATTTTCAGCAAAGACTCCGGATCCTTTTGCTCTGTTCGTTGACAATATTCCAGGACTTCTTCAAAGAGCAACACATAAGGATCAAGAGACCTCAAGTCTGACCTGCCAAGTGACCAGCCCGACTTGAGCCGGTCGCATAACAGTACGCTACGCCCTTCCTCCTGAATATATTTGTCCAGAAGTGACATCTTTATAACCGATTTGTAGGGGCTTTTGAGGCTCTTAAAAATCTGCCATATTGACGCTCCAAAGTACTCTCCTTTTGGAATGGACGAGATGGTCCCCATGTCAACATAATCTTTATATAACCGCGGCGCCAATTCAACAAGGTACTCATGGTGGTTGTCGTTAAGCCATTGAGGGGTAGCGCACCACAAGGGGAGCTTGCCTGCCACAAAGAGCATGGTTCTATAGAACTCTTCTTTCAGGATCTTTCCTTGCGCTGACCCGGAACTCTCGTGATCACTTCCACCGAAACTATTCTCGCGTACGCTGGGAAGGTCGACCAGAAAAAAATGGATTTCAACGTGAAATACTTTGAATGCCCATTCTTCAATCGCCTGAAGTTTTGCCTGGAGCAGTTCGCAGCCTTCATCTCCGAGTTCGTCTTTTTCTACACAGACCCAATAGTCTATATCAGAGTCAACGGACTGGGCAATGGTTCCTGTGCTGCCGATAGTAAACAGCCCCTCTATGTTAGCCTTTTTATCAAGACTTATTCTGGAATCATCTACAATTAAGTATTTCTTTGCGAGCCGCAGGGTCCTGGGATTAGGGTGGTATCCGAATATTCCTGCCGGCGCTTTTTGGGTCGGATTCTCAACAGGCAGCAAAGCCAAACTTGAATCAACCACAAAGGGTATCAGTTCAAACAGATCGCCGCCCTCAGGGGAAAAGGTGTCCAGTGCGAGCTCTGTTCTCCTGCGATTGAATTCAAGGAATCGTTCGCGGAGTCTTTCTATTTCCTGGCTAATGATGAGAAGATTAAAACCGATAGACCCGTCAGGATCATCTTCAAAAAACAAAGCAGGAATCTTTATATCCTCAAACAAGACTGAACGAGCATTTAAATCAGCAAGGACACTGGTTACGGCCGTAAAATCAACACCTAAAAAGTCACACATCTTTGCATTGACCAGTGAAAAATCGGACAGATCCAGAATGGCATAGTTGAAAGCAACCCGTGAAAGACTGGCGCCGACAAAGTAGGTTTCGGTAAGATTTGATCCGGAAAAATCGGTTTTTGTTATCTTTGCATTGCCAAAATACGAACCTGTCAAGTCAGCAGAATCAAAAGACGAGCCATATATCCACGAATTGCCTAAATTGCAGGACCTAAGCTGGGTTCTTGCCGCGCTTACCCCTTTTAAGACAGCGCTTTCAAATGATACAGAATCAAGCATGGAGTTTTCTATGCTGACGTTTTCAAAATGAGCCCCTTTGAACGTTACAGACTGAAGATTCGCATAAGAAAGGTTCACATTGGAAAATGAGGCCCGGTCAAAATTAACGTTTTGAAGATTAACACCTTTAAGATTGACATTTGAAAAGACCTCTCCTTGAAAGTCAGCGTCTTTGACAGGCTCGCGATTTAAAAGCTGTTTTAGAGCCTTTCGCTGCCATCCTCCTGTTATCCTCTCAAAAAACCCCTTCTTGACCTTGCCTAACGGGAAGCTGACCCGAGTGTTGTCTTCCGATGCTTCGTCAAGCTCTTTTTTCTTTATTGAATCAATCGTGGCAAGGAGTTTTAATGCCTTGTTTTGAATTTTATCATTCGAGTTTTTTGTATACTGATTCAAAAAGAAGATCAGTTTGTCAGGGTTGTTTTTAACAATCTTGCGGGAAATAGTCGCCTTTGACTCAATGCTTTGATCAGGTGGCAAGGCATCTAAAACGGCTTTGAGTTCAGGAAATTCCAACTTGCTCAGGCAATCGCAAAGATAAGACCTCTCGGAAGGATATTTTTCAAAGAGGAGGGGCGCAGCCTTCGAAAGGCCGATTGCTTTCAATGAAACAAGGGACTTAAGGGCATGGAGCGCCACGTCCTGATCCTTGTCATCCAACAACTTATAAACAGCCTGGATAATTTTCTGATCTTTCTTTGCGTTCGCCCTGGCGAGCATTTTCAGGCACTCAACGCGAACACTTTTGTGCTCGTCCGAAGAAAGCAGCGGCAGGCAGGAATAATAACCGGGCAGTTCTTCCAGGTACCCTATTACCTTCAACCCTTTGACCTTTGTTTCCTGATTGTCGGCCTGTAATTCTGTTTGTGTTACGGTTTTGCCGATTTTAAGTCTTTGGCACAAATCCTCAAAAGCAGCATCCAGGAAAACTCCCTGGTCGAAAAGATCTGCTAAAATATCAATAACCGTGTTTCGATCATTGATATTGTTTAAAAGGAGTCTTGGCAACGCCTTATGATTTCGGCGAACGGAAATATTATCCAGCGTATATTGAAAGACGAAAATCAACCGTAGTTTTTCGGGGAACTTCTTGATCGTTCCAACAAGCATATTGTGAGGGACCATGCCCTGGTTGAAGAATTTCCAACTGAGAAAAGACCCCCTTCCGCCCATTTTCAACAGCGTTTGAAACAAGAAAGCCACCAACTCGAGATTGATGGTGCTGGCCTTCATCTCTTTGTATATAATGAACGCAAAGTACGCTGACCTTTTTACAACATCAGGCAAAAGGCTCAAACCTGTATCCCCCCCAAAGACCGTTTGTTTGAAAAGCCGTTCAATGGCCGTTTGCGCCTCTTTCCTTACATCCCCAACAAAGTCTTTTAGCCCGAGCAAGACAGGACGCAATCCGTTTTCAACCGGCAAGCCTCCCGCGAAAAGGATCATCTTCCGCTTTAGTTTGGCGTTTGCCCTTTTCCATTGCTCCTCAAAGGCCTGAAAAAAAGATGAACTCAGTTCTTCTGCTGTTTTTTCATCTTGGGGGGCGTTGCTATTCAGGAGGGGGAACATCTCTTTGAAGTTGATTTCAGATTTTCTTTTGTTCATGACTTGCTATTTCAAAATTATTTTCCAAAAACCTTTCCCTGACAAAAACCTTAAAAAACAAGGCGTTGTACTCTTTTGCCTGTGCCGATATATTCAGTAAAAAAATAGATTTTCACGAATCAGTTGAAAAAACAACTTTTAATTTTGATGGTCTCGCGAAAGTCCGCCAAAGCGCTTGAATTTGAACCGCAATAGCGAGCGCTAACCCCGCAGCCTGACCTCTTCCCCTGATTCCGAAGTTTATGAAATATTCCATGGCGCCTCTGATTTGGGGATAGAGCGATAAATCGCATCTGCCTTTAACTTCATATCCTGTTTGTCTGTTTTCTCATCCATGCATATCTTCAACGAAATATGAAGCTGTTGTTTATCTTCATTAGATATCACAATCTCAAAATAATCTCCTCTATCGTGTAGAGATTTGTACGGATAATCATCTCTTTCAGCAAAGAGTGTTGCCCTGCACACTTCATCAAACGTTAAAGGAACCGGTTTAAAGCAGATCTCCAAACACTTCGGGTCAACATCAACACCAAGTTTTTTTGCAAATTTCTCTAATTGTTCCCGCCCACAGTTGATTGTTCTGTAGAGCCTTCCTTCCGAGATATCTTGGCATTCCCGAACCATATATTCTATAAGAAACCGGCAGATTTCTTCTTTCCAGCCGAAAACCGCTCTATTCTTCAGTGTTTGATATTTTATTAACCTTTCATAATTTATTATAGCTCTCTTCATTCCCCGAAACACAGGAGAACTCCTGTTGGTGTAATCAAGATCGCGCAATATAATGTTTTTGTATCGATATATTACCGCGTCTTCTAAGAGTTTAATATCTAATGGAGCAAGCGTCAGCTTTGGCCCATCTTCCTGTTCAGTAAGATAAGAAACAGCTTCATAAAAGGCTACCTCTGGTATTTCCCCGGACTCCTCAATCCATTCCGCTTCTTCCTGGACATAATTTTCACCAATATCCATATAATTTATTCCAACCTTAAATCTACAGTTTGTCAACTTTTTTATTCATTTATTCTTTAAAACAAAAAACCCCTTAATCTTTGCGTCCGGTGTTATTGCTGGTTGCACCAGGGCAGGCCTGTTATCCTGTCAGGATTTTTTTCAAAGGGCTAAAAACATTATCGTTTTTTATATTTTTATGTTATTTAAATTATGTTTAACATAATCAGGAGGAATCGAAATTGGGAGGAATATAGAGCGGAGGCATTATGCCGGGCATATTCCATTAAACTTTCCATTTAACTGTGCTCTTTATTCTTTATTTCAGAGGTAGCATTTTGATCTTCATGAACCGGCTTAGCCAAAACGTGTCGCATCATAAACTGTCTGGATACCAGGGTACCGGTCGGCCGATAAAACGCAGCAGTGCATCGAGGGTTGTCAGCGGATGCGGCGGGCAGCCGGGGATATAAAGATCGACGGGCAGCACCGAAGCTGCGCCGTCGGACGCTTCGGGATGGCCGGCATATATTCCGCCACTGATTGCGCAGGCACCGCAGGCGATGACGATACGGGGCTCAGGCACGGCCGCATAGGTTTTTTCGAGGGCCAGACGCATGTTGTCCGTCACAGGGCCGGTTATCAGCAGGCCGTCCGCGTGCCGAGGCGAGGCAACAAACTGGATACCGAAACGGCCCATGTCCCAGGCCGGTGTTCCCAGCACGTTGATATCCGCTTCACAGGCATTGCACCCACCGGCCGAAACCTGCCTGAGCTTTAAGGAACGGCCAAAAAATTTGCGGGCTCGTTCGGACATGGCCTCGATACGGGCTTGTGAATCCGCTGAAAGGATCAGGTCCTCCCGTTGTGCGGCCGCCAACTGAGGGTTTGGGCTGAACGAAAGCGCTCCGCAGGAGCAGGCCTCTGCGCAGGCTCGGCAGAAGATGCAGCGCCCCAGGTCCAGCGTTAAGCGCTCGCCTTCGAGCCGGACGGCTTCGACCGGGCAGGCATCCCGGCAGGAACGGCATCCTTTTAGGCATTCACCGCAGAAAACCGGTCGCCCGGCAAACCGGTCCGGCATTTCCGGCAAGGAGCCGGCGGGATACCGCATCGTCCGGTGTTTCTGTTGCCATCTGGCTTTTAAAATATGGAACATAGTTCTGCCTTCTTTATAAATCGTGTCCGCAATAGGACAGGTTAAAGCTCTTGTTGCATAGTGGAAAATCCGAAATTTCCTGCCCGCGCAGCGCATAGGCCAGGCCGAACCAGTTGTGAAATGAGGGGTCGATGACTTTATAGAACTCGAAACGCCCCTGGGCGTCCGTGGCTGCCACATGGCAGATTTCCCCCCGCCAACCTTCGCTAAACGCGACAGCCATCCGGTCGGGGCCCGGCGAGTTGCACGCCTCAACCAGGCCGTTTTCAGCGGCTGGGGCTACAAGTTGCCGCCGGACAAACGCGATCGAATGCTTCAGTTCCAGCCAGCGGATGTAGGCTCTGGCAAAACAGTCACCCGTATGGTACGTGGCGGTAGGCAGGCTGTCGAACCTGTAAAGGGAATAGGGCAACTGGGTCCGAGCGTCACAGGGCAGCCCGCACGCCCGGGCTGCCACGCCCACCAGCCCGATTTGCCGTGCCAGATCCGCCGTCAGCGTCCCTGTTCCTTCCATGCGCGACAAAACCGAAGGCGCGCTGAACATCAGCGGCACGGCAGAGTTGAGATCTTTTTCCACGGCATCGAGGCGTTCTGCCAAAAGGCGGCGACGGTCCGCGCTGAGGCCGAAACGGACGCCGCCCGGTGTCAGCAGCCCCCGGCCGAAACGATTGCCGCAGATCAGCGCGGTCATATTCAGAACATCTCCCCGGATTCGACCGCAATAATTCAGCGTGGGCAGGAAACCAACATCGCCGGCCATCGCTCCTATATCCCCGATATGGTTAGCCATCCGTTCTAATTCGGCGGCAATGGCTCGGATCGCCTCGGCGCCGAGCGGCACCGTTGTTGCACAGAGGGCCTCCATTATAGCGCAGTAAGCTGCGGCATGGCCCACTGTGCTGTCGCCGGCAAGGGTCTCCATGTAATGCATAGTGCGCCGGCCGGGTCCGCCGACGAGGGCTCGTTCGATCCCGCGGTGCTGGTAGCCGAGTGAAATTTCCAGGTGATAAACGGTTTCACCGTGGCACTGAAAACGAAAATGCCCCGGTTCGATGATGCCCGCGTGTACCGGCCCAACCGCAACCTCGTGGACCTCCTCGCCGGCCATGGTGAAAAAATCGGTAATGCCCACCGCCGGCGTACCGGCGCCGCGGGCCGACGGCTGGAAGCGGATCGGCTTGAGCCAGGGGTGACCTTGCGGCCGAATCCCCCACTGCTCGAAGATTTCTCGCTCGAACCAGTGGGCCGATGGGCAGTCCGGCGTCAGTGACGGGTATATAGCATCGATTTTGGTGGCTACAATTCCTGCCTGTTCGCGCGCCGGCAGGCACAGTACCGCATAGAGCCTGAAACGACCGTTATGCTGTACTGCGAAGAGCGCCGAAAGGCGGCCGCCTCCGGCAACTTGCTCGATCACTTCACAGCGAAACCGATCAATGCCGATGAGCGGCACTGCCGCAGTCAAGACGGTTTCACCATTATACAGAAAGGGCATGTTCATGGACATCAGAAACCTCCTCCCAGGGTCGCGGCAGAGGCCTTGATCAACTTCCACAACGGCGGGGGCACCCACAACCCCAGTACGAAAACCACAGCCAGCAGTGTCGCCGGAACAGCCACGGATAGCATGGATTCGGCAGCCGGCCTCGAATGAATGAGTGGGGTATCCGGGAGGCCATAGGCCATCCGCATTCCGGCCCATGCCATGGCGGCAAAGGCTACAAATAAAGCTGTCAGATAACAGCCGGCTACGGCCCAGCGGCTCCCGGCGAGCGCGCCTTTGAGGATCATCAGCTCGCTGGTGAACAATCCAAAGGGAGGCGATCCGGTAATGGCTATAATTCCAGCCAGCCACAGCACGCCGCTGACCGGCAGGATGCCGAGCAGCCCACGGGCATCTCCGACATTCTTGCTCCGGTAAACCGCCAGGATATTGCCGGCCACAAAAAATAGCGCGGCTTTCGTCAAAGAATGGTTCAGCACATGCAGCATGGCTCCGGCGGAGGCTGCTCCGCCCAAACCGATGCCCACCGCGAGAATTCCCATATGTTCGACACTGGAATAGGCCAGCATGCGTTTATAATCGGTCAGGGAAATCAGTAGTATAGCCGCCCATACCATGGAAAACAGGCCGAAGAGAACCAACATGTCGCGTCCGAAATCGCCCAGGCCAGCGGCGACCAGCACGGTATGCATGCGCAGAATCGCCAGAAAAGCGCAGTTGAGAAGAGCCCCAGACAACAGTGCCGACACTAAGGATGGCGATTCGCTGTGGGCATCCGGTAGCCAGGTATGCATTGGGGCCAGGCCCATTTTGGTGCCGTAGCCCACCAGCATCAGCATAAATGCGGCCTTGAGCCAGGTTGGTGAAAAACCGGCGGCGTTTTTGACGAGCTCCGGCAGCAGCAAACTGTGCTCCAGACCGGGTCTGGCGGTGGTTGCGACGGCCAGAAAGAAATTGCCGAGCAGTGCCAGCGCGATTCCTACCGAACAGATCAGCAGATATTTCCAGGCCGCTTCCAGGCTGCGATGGTGCCGGTGATAATAGATCAACGGTGCACTGGCAAGCGTAGTGGCTTCCACCGCCACCCAGAGGATACCCATGTGGCTGGAAACGATTACCGTGGTCATGGCGGCCAGAAACAGCAGCAGGCAGCCGATAAAAATCTGTTCGGGGCGATTGCCGAATTGAAAGCCTTCCAGGTAATCGCGAATCGGGGCCTTTGGCGAGCGCTCGAGGTAGTCGATCGCATACAGGGAGGCTGCCAGAAACAGTCCGCTGCAGATGCTCAGAAATAAAAGAGATGCCGCGTCTACCGTCAGCCAGCCGGTTGCTGCGTTAAACGGCAGCGGCATTTGCCATGCCGCCAGCACAAGGGCGAAATGGGCCAGTGCGGCCGTGACCAGCAGGGTGCGGCTCAGTCGGTCGGAAGCCAGGGGGAAGGCCAATATGCCGCAGGCTGCCGGAATCAGAATTAATGCCCAGATCATGACTTCAATCCTTCAAATTTGATAACCGGTTCGTATCAATATGATCAAATTCCCGGTTGATATGACAAATCATGATGCCCATGATGAAAACGGCCGCAAAAACGTCCAGCAGCACTCCGGCTTGGACGAGCCACGGCTCGTGTATCGCAAAGGCGACGCCGAACAGGTAGATGCCGTTTTCCATAGTGACAAAGCCCAATACCTGGTTGATGGCCTTGCGGCGGGTTACGATGAGAAACAGCCCGGTCAGCATCGTGAACAACGTACCCGAAACCAGCCAATGCGCCCCCCCAGCGGCAAATGGCACCTCCAGCGACCGTGTCGCCAGGAGACTGAGCACGAACATGCCGGTACCGATCAGAACTGAAAGGGTGTAGCCGACCAAGGGATCGATTTCCCGCACCACGCCGGTCTCGCGCATGGCCCTGCGGACCATGGCGGGAAGGACGCCGGCTTTAATGGCTGTGGCTGACGTCACAAGGGCCACCGTCCAGAAACTTGGTGCTGTTTGCGACAGGAGCGCCAAGGCGCCGATCACCAGCGCCTGGATAGCCACCGTCTGCACGCAGGCACCGAGCCGGCTGACGCCCATCAGCCTGAGATTCAACAGGATCATCACAATTACCAGAAATTCATCTAAAGCTTGCATCATATTCACCGTACCGCCATGATGACGGCCAAAAGGGAAAGTACGCCGGCGGCTACGATCAACTGGGGCACGCGGACCAGTCGCAGGCGGGCCATCATCGATTCGATGCACCCAACAACCACCCCAAGAATCAGCATTGCTCCCAGACCGAGTGCCAGATTCAAGACGGGAACCGTCGTCCGCAGAGGCAGTGCAATGGAAACCAGGAGGGCGCTTAGCACCCAGAACTTGATAGCGGATGCATACTCAATCAGCGCCAGGTCCACACCGCCGTTATCCAGTATCATGACCTCGTGGATCATCGTCAGTTCCAGATGGGTATTGGGGTCATCAAAGGGAATGCGGGCATTTTCAGCCAGCAAAACCACCAACAGTGCGCCCGATGCCAGCAGCACGGTGGCACCGCCTTCCCAGGCCGGCACTCCGGCCCAGACCTGGCTGCTGAGTGTACTCAGTGAAACGGCATGAACTTTAGCGGAGATGGCGGCCAATCCAGTCAGCAGCGCCACTTCCGTCAGAGCTGAAAACTGTACTTCCCGACTGGCCCCCATCCCTTCAAAGGCTGAGCCGGTATCCAGGGCGGCTATAACGGTAAAAAAACGCATCAACCCCAAGGTGTATGCCATAAGCAGCAGATCGCCCGGAAAAGCCACCAGGGCTGGAATATCACCCAGGGGTACCAGCAGCAGTGCTATTAACGCGGCCGCCAGTCCCACCACGGGACCGGCGCGGAAAACCCACGATGTGGTACGGCTGTATACCGCTCCCTTGCGAAGCAGCTTGAACAGGTCATAATAGGACTGCAGCAGCGGCGGGCCGCTTCGACCTCCGAAGAAGGCCTTGACCCGATTGATCAGGGCCAGCAGCAGAGGGCTTGCCGTTAACGCCAGCAAAATATGAAATAGGGCATAGGCATGTGTCATGGCTCGGTCCTCACCACAGGTTCCAGATCAGCAGCAGCAGGACGGTCACAAGGATATACAGAATATACAGGTGAGTTTGTCCCTGCTGGATCCGGCGAAAAATGTCGGCCAGCCTGACGATTGTCCGGATTGCCGGCGCGTAAACCCTCTGGACAAATAAATCCGGTGTTTGGTTGTGCAGGCCGGCAGCGGCGGGGAAGAGGCCCTGCGGCTTCTTAAGGTCGCAGCGCGTTCGCAAAACCGTCTGGAACATTCCGATCAGGGGCTGGGCATATGAAGAGGCGGTATATTGCATGCGTGGTGTCGGGGCCGCATAGCCGCAGTCCCAGGTAACAGCTGTGCGGACCATGCGGCGTCGCAGCAGCATCGAGCGCAGTCCGGCAAGCAGCGCCGTCAAACCTATCAGAACCAGTGCTGCTATGCTGATTGGAGTCATCAGGTCCTGCAGCCTTTTCAGGAGGACGGTATTTACCGCAGCAGGCGTTAGTTGGGCCACCGCCGGCATCACCAGCTGGACCATTTCCGCTGCGGTCAGGCCGATGAAGACGCACAGGGCCGCCAGCGTAACCATAGGCCAGCACATGGACAGCGGCGCTTCATGGACCCCGACTGCGTCGCTGGTGCGTGGTTCTCCCAGAAAGACTGCTCCTAATGCCTTGGTGAAACAGGCTGCCGCCAGACCGCCGATAAGGGCCAAACTGCCGATGACAACGATTCCGCCCCAGACCTGGGTACCTGCGGCCACGCTGCTGAAAGCGGCGGAATAAATGAGGAACTCGCTGACAAACCCGCTAAGCGGTGGCAGGGCGCAAATCGCCGCTGCCCCCACCAAAAAGGCGGCGCCGGTCACCGGCATGGGTTTGATCAGACCGCCCAGGCGATCAATCGCCCGGGTCCCGGTGGCGTGCAGGACAGACCCGGCACCCAGAAAGAGCAGACTTTTGAAAATGCCGTGATTGATCACATGCAGCAGTGCGCCGCAAAAGCCCATCGCCGCCACGACAGGGTTGCCGGAAACGTCCCCCAGGATGCCGATCCCCAGGCCCACTGTGATAATTCCCATATGTTCGACACTGGAATAGGCCAGCAGCCGTTTTAAGTCATGCTGCGCCAGCGCAAAAAGAATGCCGGCAACACCGGACACCGCTCCGATCACGATCAGCGCCCAGCCCCACCAGGCGTCGGGTGCCTTGAGAAACGTCATTACCCGCAGCAGACCGTAGATGCCGGTTTTGATCATGACGCCGCTCATCAGGGCCGAAACGTGCGAAGGAGCCGCCGGATGTGCCTCGGGTAGCCAGAAGTGCAGGGGCACGAAGCCGGCCTTGGTTCCGAAACCGATCAAGGCCATCGCAAAGACTATCGATGCCAACAAACCCGACGCAGACAAGGCGGCAAAATCCAGGCTGTCGTCGGCGCCCAGCAACAGAAACATGATCAGTAAAAATGCCGTTCCCAGATGGGCGGCCACCAGATATGTCCAGCCGGCCCGCATCACCTCGTCCTTTTCATGGTCGAACATGACCAGAAAAAATGAGGACAGGGACATGGCCTCCCAGGCCAGCAGAAACAGAAAGCCGTCCCGGGCCACCACCACCAGCAGCATGGCGGCTATGAGCAGATTGTACCAGCACCAGCTCATCGCGACCTTTCCATTGCCGGGATCATCTGCCAGATAACCGCGGCCATAAGCTGCCGCCAGCACGCCGATTACTGCAATTAAGGACACGAAAAGCGCCGACAGGGGATCGAGGCCGACGTGCAGCGATCCCATTGGCACCTGCCAAGGAGCCGCGATGTCAACCGTCGTTCCGGCGATCAGGCTGCGCAGTCCGGCGAAAGCCGCAATAGCCGCACCGGCTATTGCGCTCCAGGGCCCGATCCACTGCGTCCGGGTGCAGCGCAGAACAGCCGCGGCTATCGCCCCGACGAGCAAAATAAAAAAAGATAACAGCAGGGGCGTCATGACAGGTTTCCTCTATCCATCAAATTTTGGACGGCAACCGTTCTGTCGATGGCTTCGGCTTGTTGCAAAAGTTCCTCACGCGGTGCCTTGCGGGCGATCGCCGCCTTGAAATCGGGCTGACGCATGGCAAAGGAGAGCCGGGACAGCAACTGCAGATGGCCGTGAATTGTGGAACTGACAATGGTAAAAAGGGTATGTACGGGCCGGCCGTCGAGGGCGTCGAATTCAACCCGCTGTTCCAGGAAGCTCAGCGACATGATCGGTCGGGGAACATGCATGACGATCGGATTGCGGACGTGCGGGATGGCCACCCCGTCGCCGATTCCGGTGGAACACAGCGACTCGCGTGCCAGGAGCACTTCCAGTAGAAAATCCCGGTCCACTTCAGCGGGCAGCGACATGATCCGGACCACTTTTGCCAATACCGCTGCCTTGTCCCCGCCGGGAACATGGTAGAAGACCCCGCCCGTCCGCAGCGCTTCCGCTATTCCCGGAAATTCGCACGGGTCGTCCGGGTGCGCTTTTCCCAGGATATCGGGAGCCAGTGGCAGATGTTTCGCCATTGCCCAATCGAGCAGTTCAATACGGTTGAACCGGTACTGATCGTTGATGCAATGGGCAGGCAGGTTGCGTTTGGCAATCCATTGATAAACGGTCTTTTCCGAAACATTCAGAAGTGCCGAGACATCACGAACGACAAGTTTCATTATACCTTTTCCCGCAGTCTTTGGAAGACCATAAGACGCTCCTTAAATTGCATAAACTTTTTTCTTTACACCCGGTCCTGGCGGCTGTCAAGATGATTTAGCCGGATTGTTCCATACCCATGTGGTGAGCAAGAATAAGTTCGGTTTAATCAGACCCCTCGATTAAAAGTGTCTCAAAATAAAAAAGTTTACTATTATATGGAATCCGCATAATCATGATAATTTAAATAAAATGTGGAAAAAAATACAACTTTATTATAAGTACATGTCATATCTTTATCAACTTATCCACTGGACACTTGCTTGCCGACCTTCTTGAACCAAGAGCAAAGTTTTCACCACTGTGGGGGAGATTATGGAAGATAATTATCAGGGGTTTTTTAAGGGACAGTTTCTTATAGCTATGCCGGGCATGACAGATCCGAATTTTTTCCAGACTGTCATCTGTATTTCTGAACATACCCAGGAAGGTGCCGTGGGTATTGTTGTGAATCGACCTCATCCTGCCATAGTTGGAAAGGATATTTTTGATGAACTTAAAATAAATCATGTTTCCGATTCTGAATCAATACCTATATATATTGGCGGGCCTGTTCATGTCGGTGAAATTTTTGTTCTGCATGGGCCTCCATTTAACTGGGAGAGCTGTCTTATGGTTACACCTTCCCTTGCCATGAGCAACAGCAGGGATATTATAGAGGTGATAGCAATGGGCGAGGGGCCTGAAGCCTGCATTGTAAGTGTAGGATGTGCCGGCTGGGGTGAAGGTCAGCTTGAATCGGAGATAAAGGAAAATGTATGGCTGACATGCCCTATTTCTGAAAAGATTATTTTTGAGATACCGGGTGAGTACATGTGGGAAGAGGCTGTGAAAAAAATGGGGATAGATCCGGGTAAGCTTTCGGATATAGCGGGGCATGCCTGATAAAAATAAAACCGCCCCTCATATTAATCTATTTTTTTGGTTTTTGCTTTTGGTTCGGACTTCTTTTTTCTAAGACAAACCTTGTCTTTCCTGACAAAAGCGCAAAGTTTGGGATTGTAATACTCTTTACAGTTTAATGGATTATATAACGGGCATTCCGGGTTTTTTTCTGACATAAATATATTTCCTCGTAGATTAATTTTCTCCCTCAGGAAAGGGAGTTGTGCTTATTGCCAACATAAGACTAATCGTCAAATAAGCTGGCAATTTTATTTAACATAACACAAAATATTAAATTTTACAAGGCATTAAGTCAGGAATGTTGTCAGGAATTGTTTTACATGTTATGTCCGTCGCAGTTTCTCCAGATTAGTTTTTGCAAAATCAATTTCAGGATCTATTGATAAGGCTATTTCATAGTACTTGATGGCCTTTCCCCTTTTTCCCATGTCACGATAATTAGAGGCAATATTTGCATAATCGATGGCAGAACCCGGATCGAGTTTAAGTACTTTCCGGAAGCACTCTATAGCCTTTTCATGCTTTTTGAGAGAAAAATTGCAAAAACCCATAAGATTGTAAATATCTGTTTTTGCGCTGTCGGATTCTTCCCCTTTTTTTAATACATCAAGAGCTTTTCTATATTCTCCGATATTTTTCAGACATACACCCATATAGGAATAGATGCTTGCAACATCCTGTTTTATAGGGTTAAGTTCAAGCGCCTGGTTAAAATAGGTTAATGCTGTTTCAGGGTCGTTAATAGATAGAAAGCATGAACCAAGATAGAATTTAATATAATACTTTCCAGGAAGCAAACTATCCATCTTTTTTAGTTCAGAAATAGCCGTTTGGGGGTTTTTGTTTTTTGATATCAGCTTGGCTGAAAACATCCCAACACTGGCCCCCAGTGAACGTTCCCTGAAATGCGCTCCTGGTATAATTGTATAGAAAGCCGGTATTTTCAGTAAGGGATGCGTTGTATCAACTATAATCACCTCAAAACCTTTTTTTGCAAGCATGGAAATGCAGTTTTGAACCTCAATCTTTATGTTATTGTCTGAAATGTCGGGAAGGGCGGTTATATTGATTTTAGTTTCCGAGTTGGTTATGAATTCAGCTTCTTTGATTTTTTTTAATTTAGGGAGACCGCTTGCCACATAATTGGAGCAGGTATTAAAGTCACCGGCAAGCTGGGCTACTTCTGAGAGGGCTCGACTTAAAGCTTTTTGCGGATCCGGAGTTGTTCCAGCGGTCCATACAATTTCGCTTTTTTCCGGGAAGGTCGATGGGTCATAGGCCAATATCCCGACTGTGGGGATACCTAAGTCGAGCGTAAAATCCGAAATATAAAGTTTTATGCCGGCATTTCTGTACTTTTGAATCATTTCCTTGACAAGCGGTTCTGTGGCTGAATCAGCACTAATTGAGGGTATTTTCAGGTTGTTTTGACCGATTATGGATGATGTGTGCCTTTCCACAACCTCGCAGATGCCTTGTATTAAGGCTTCTTCGGCACAGTTGCCTGCAGATGTCCCATTAAACTCATTGATTGTGAAAAACCAGTTAAAAGGGATAAGGGTTTCTTTATTTTGTGTCAGATTATATGCCCGTGTCCATTTTAAGGGTATGTTTTCAAATATTTTTTTGGTTGTTTCCAGTTCGTTTGAATCATCATGAACTGATTCGGCAATCATCTCAAAGGATATTGCCCTGTCTTTTAAATTTCTATATTTTTCAATGATAAAGTTATCAGGATTATTGTAGAAACTGTAAAAGGAAAATCTTTCTGCCAGCTCCATTACAGCGCTGGCCTCTGCCTGATGCGGGGTGGCTCCTTTTCCCATTTGTTTTTTTGTTCCAATAACCGACAATGCATCCTTGCCGCAACAGCTAAGATAAACCGGTATGCCCAATCTACCATTGTCTATTCTTTCGGTACTTTTAAGAATGTCGAGGTCAAGATTTTTCAGTTTTTCCTTGAACCGCTTAACTGTTTCTTCAGGGGGCACTATTTTATCCTGATCCAGTGTAAAGCCTTTAAATGCATCGTTTAATATAATCTTATTTGTCATTGATTTCGTTGTATTTCCTTATTTTGTATGTCATGTAATTAACTCAAGAAAATCCGGACGCGCTCACAGTGATATTTTTTTACCACAATTTTATATCATATAATAATAAAACTTAAAACTTGTTTTAAATTGACCGGTTTTATGCTATTTGATATATATATAAAATATTTTGTGGGGATGTAGCTCAGCTGGGAGAGCGCGGCGTTCGCAATGCCGAGGCCAGGGGTTCGAGCCCCCTCATCTCCACCATATTTTAACATATTAGAGAGGAACCCCTGTTAAATAAAAAATATTTAAAAAAAGGGTATGGATATGAGGATGAATATGGAACGTATGGCTGAAGTTAAGCGAAAAACAAAAGAAACAGAGATTAATATTAAGATGAATATAAGCGGAACAGGTAACCATGAAATTTCTTCCGGCATACCATTCTTTGATCATATGCTTAGCCTTTTTGCTGTTCACGGATTTTTTGATGTCTCAATATTTGCCGAAGGGGACATTGAAGTTGATTTTCATCATACTGTTGAGGACGTCGGACTTGTATTAGGGGATGCTTTTCATAAGGCTCTTGGAGATAGAAAAGGTATAAAACGATATGGTCATGCTGTTGTGCCGATGGATGATGCCTTAACCTCGGTTACCGTTGATCTGTCAAACCGTCCTTTTCTTATTTACAATGTTTCTGGTATTACATGCTCAAGTGGAGGTTCTTTTGACATTCATATTGCCAAGGAATTTTTCAGAGCATTTGCGACCAGGAGCGGAATGAATCTTCATATTAATGTATTGTACGGTGAGAATGAACATCACGTTATTGAATCTATTTTTAAGGCAGCCGGCAAAGCTCTTGATCAGGCGACCTCTTTTGATGAGCGTATATCAAGCGTTTGTTCCACTAAAGGCAGCTTATAAGAGAGGCTCCTATATATGCATACAATTAAACAAAATTTAGCATTTTTCAAGGGTCTCAAATTCTTTAATGCCGCGTTGCTTAAGCTTTTGTTTATTTCCTTTATATTTTTATTGCCTGCCTGCAGGTCACATGTAACCGCTCTGGAACCAGCGTCTGCTCCTTTGACCAGGGAAAAACTTCTAATTTTACCTTTTAAAAACATATCCGGGATATATGGGGAAAACATTAGTGCCAGGTGCCCTTTGTGCGGCAATGTTTTTATGACCGGAGAGGTGATTGATGATGCAGAGGATATTTTAACGCAGAGCCTGATTTCTTTGATGGAAAGCCGTAAAGGGGTGGAGTTAATTCCTTTGGAACAGGCCCGGGGTGTCTGGTCCGAAATGTTATCAAGAGATGAGAACAGACTGTCGGAGCGTGACCAAATAGTTGAGACAGGACGCATTTTAGGCGCTGACGCAGTTATGGCCGGATATGTTTATCGCTTCAGGCAACGGATCGGCACCGGATATTCTGTTGATTCGCCTGCTTCCGCGGCGTTTGATGTCCATCTTGTTGATGTGAGCGGCCGCCGTATATTGTGGACACGACGCTTTGATGAGACTCAATGTTCACTTTTTGAAAATCTTTTTAAAATCGGCACTTTTTTAAAAAGAAAGGGGGCCTGGGTTACCGTTGATAAAATGGCTGTTTCCGCTCTCGAAGATATGCTTAAAACATTAGTAACCCTGAAACCTGAACCCTGAACTTATGAACACATACAAATCATGATTATAATACCTGCGATTGATATAAAAAATGGTAGATGTGTGCGCCTCTTTCAGGGGAAGATGGATACTGAAACTGTTTTTTCCGATGATCCGGCGGCTATGGCCAGGAGGTGGGAGAAGGAAGGAGCGGAAATCATCCATGTGGTTGATCTTGACGGGGCTTTTGAGAAAACTCCGCAAAACCTGCATTCCATAAAGAAAATAATTGAGAGCATAAAAGTGCCTGTTCAGGTTGGAGGCGGAATCCGTAATATTGATACTATTAAGTTATTTTTGGATCTTGGAGTAACAAGAGTTATTATCGGAACAGAAGCGGTCAAAAACCCTCAGCTGGTAAAGGATGCGTGCAGGCTGTTCCCGAAACAGATAATCGTGGGAATTGATGCGCGTAATGGGCTGGTTGCAATAGAGGGTTGGGCACAGACTACTAAAATGGTGGCCGTGGATCTGGCAAAAAAATTTGAAGATTGCGGGGTAGCTGCAATAAATTTTACAGATATCCAGAGGGATGGGATGCAGACCGGTCCGAACATTATTGAAACCAGACATCTTGCAGAGGCTGTATCTATACCTGTGATTGCTTCAGGGGGTGTTTCAACAATAGAGGATATAATAAACCTGATTTCCTTAAAACAGGCCGGCGTTGTAGGCGTAATAACCGGCAGAGCATTATACAGCGGAACTCTTAGCCTGAGAGAGGCTATTGAAGTGTCAAAAAAATATCATTAAAACCTCTTATAATAAAATCCACCCGGTTTTTCCGTATTAGTTCAGCCACAAAGGCCTGTCTGTGTGCGAGTTCATATTTACAAGTCTTAGAATCTTTATGGCTGAACCGCAATAGCGAGCGCATTCCCCGCAGCCTGTCAGAGTAAAGCGGAGATTATTATATTTTCTCTTGACAATGTAATATAAAATAATAATATTAAAAGTTTAAAAATAATATTTTAATAAATGAAGTTCTCCATTTATATAGAACCTTCCGATACTACCTACTTTCCCTTTTCAAGGGTAATGGAGGATGCATTTCTTGGTGGTTTATATCCCAGAAGAAAAAATTAATAACATTAAAAACGCAGCTGATATTGTTGATATTATATCAGAGGTGATAGTTTTAAAGAAGTCAGGAAAAAATTTTCTTGGACTTTGTCCGTTTCATCCAGAAAAAACCCCTTCCTTTACCGTTAGCCCCGGCAAACAGATATTCTATTGCTTTGGATGTGGTGCAGGAGGAAATGTTTTTAGCTTTCTTATGAAACAGGAAGGCATTTCATTTCCTGAAGCGGCAAGAATGCTGGCCAGGCGATACAGCATCGATATCCCGGTTCGAACAATGTCTCCGGAACAGAAAAGACAAATTAGCGAAAGAGAAAGTGTGCTTGCAATAAACAGACAGGCAATGGATTTTTTTCGCTGCGCCTTGCTTGAAAACATATCAGGGAAAAAGGCAATGAAATATCTGCTGAACCGGGGGATAAGCAGAGAGATTATCGATGATTTTAAGCTTGGATATGCGCCGGAAGGTTGGGATAATCTTGCGATTTATTTTTCAAAAAAGAAACAACCGGATGGGCTTGTTGAGAAATCAGGGTTGATTATTCCAAAAAAAGGCAAGGGCGGTTTCTATGATCGTTTTAGATCCCGTATCATTTTTCCGATTTTTGATATAAGTATGCAGGTTATCGGTTTTGGCGGACGTGTGCTGGATGATTCCCTGCCAAAATATCTTAATTCTCCGGAGACACTTGTGTACAACAAGAGCCGTTCCCTTTATGGGTTGCATATGGCTAAAGGAAAATGCAGAGAAAATAAAACTGTTTTCATTGTTGAGGGCTATTTTGATCTTTTAGCGCTTCATCAGCACGGCATCCAGAATTCAGTCGCAACCCTTGGGACGTCGTTGACTCCGGAACATGTGCAGATTCTCAGAGGATTTATCGGAAAGAATGGCAGGGTTGTGCTTGTCTATGATTCAGACATAGCCGGGATAAAGGCTGCTCAAAGAAGTATAGAGGTGTTTGACAAAGGATATGTGGACGCCGCTATTGTTGTATTGCCTGTTGGTCATGATCCTGATTCGTATCTTTTGGAATTTGGGGCTGAGCCATTTATAAGTCTGGCTGCAGAATCAAAAGGTGTTATCTCGTTTTTAATAGATTGCGCGGTTAAAAAGCATGGGCTTTCAACTGAAGGGAAAATACATATTATTTCAGACATGAAAGTACCTTTAGCAGCTATAAACGATAATGTCGCAAGATCATTGTATGTCAAGGAACTTGCCGAACGTTTTGGTATCGATGAAACAGCGGTTTTGGAGAAGGTGAGACAAGCCTCTTCGGGAAGAAGCTCGGATGTCGCGAAACCTGTTGCGGATTATGTGCTTAAAAATAATGGTAACAGGCTTGAGACGCAGATAATAGCGATGATGCTTCAATTCCCGGAAGTATTGTCCGAAGTAGATAATCGTGGGTTGCTCAATCTTTTTGAAGATAATATTTTGAAATCTATCGGACAGGTTATTTTAAAGCTCAAGGACTGCTCAGGTGAGCTGGCTTCAGAACTTATGACTATTATTGATGATAAAGATAAAAAAAGTATTATAGCATCTCTGGCAATGGGGGATGAGTTGTGGGATCGCAATAAGTGTTTAAAGCGTATTGCGCAATTTGAGTCCAGCAGGTATCGCCATGAGAGAAAGTTGTTACAGGAAATAAAGGATGCAGAAGATCGTAATGACGATGAGCTGGTATTCCGTTTGTTAAAGAAAAAGCGAACGCAGGTAAAAAACAAAATAAAAAACCCTTAAGTCTGTTGGAGGCTGGAATATATGGCAAAAAAATTGGTGGCAAAGCAAAAGAGTGTAAAGAAGGACAAAGGGAAGGTATTGCCGGAGAAGGTAAATAAAAAACAAAAGATCGCAAAGATGGTTAGCAGAAAGACATCACCAGAGATGGCGGATGCAGAGCAAAAAAAGATAGAAAAGGTTAACAGGAAGATATTAAAAAACCTTATTTTAAAAGGTAGAGAGCAGGGGCGCTTAACTTATGATGAAATTAATGCGGCGTTTCCCAATGACATACTTTCTTCGGAACAGATTGATGAAACGCTCATGATATTTGATGAACTCGATATTGATGTTATTGATAAAAAGAAAGTGAAAGTATCTGCCCGCAAACAAAAAACAGGAAATGATACAACTGCAGGTAATAATGAATCTACGGCAGATTTTGGCACAGTAGCTGATCCGGTTAAGATGTATCTGCGTGAAATGGGTTATGTGACCCTTTTAAGCAGGGAAGGGGAGGTTGAAATAGCTAAGAAAATCGAAGTCGGTGAGCAGGAAGTTTTAAGGGCGATGATAGATTCGGAAGTTGGAGTAAAGTATGTTTTAGCTATTGCAGACAGTATTGAAAATGAGGAGCTTCGTATAAAACATGTGTTAAGGGATGTTGACGAAGGAGATATATATATTGACGAAGTGTTTCAGGTTGAAAAGTTTTTAAGCACGATCCGTTCTATTGAGAAAATATACGAAAAAAACATGGTTTATCGAGAAAAACTTATGTCATCTGGTCTGAGCGCCGACAAACAACGTCGGATCAGGAAAAATATTACACTACAAAACAATAAAATATTCGACTTGCTAAAACAATGGCGTTTTGAAGTTGGGATAATTGACCAGATTGAAGCAATTATCAAAGGCCATATTGACTGGTTCGACTCGATGAACAAAAAGATAATAATGTGTGCTGATAAGGTTAACTCAACGCTTACCGAGCTTCGCGCCAATTTAAAAACACAAAAGAAGTTTGTTGAATGGGCGGGTGGCCGATGTAATCTGACTAAAGATGAACTGGTTTTACTTTTTATGGAACTAAAGAACATTTTAAATCAGATATATGATAACGAAAATCTCATAAAGGCCAATAGCCGAACCTTAAAAAGGGTTCTATCTTGTGTTGAAACCGGACGCCGCAAGGCTAAAATAGCTAAGAGTGAGCTGACAAAGGCGAATTTACGACTTGTCGTTAGTATTGCCAAAAAATATACAAACAGAGGATTGCAATTTCTGGATCTGATTCAGGAAGGAAATATAGGTCTTATGAAGGCGGTGGATAAATTTGAATATCGCCGAGGTTATAAATTCAGCACATATGCTACATGGTGGATACGACAGGCTATAACCCGGGCGATTGCGGATCAGGCTAGAACAATCCGGATTCCGGTCCATATGATTGAAACTATAAACAAGCTTATCCGAACCTCAAGATCCCTGGTTCAGGAGTTGGGGCGAGACCCTAAACCCGAGGAAATAGCTGAGAAAATGGAACTTCCCCTGGACAAGGTTCGCAAGGTTTTAAAGATTGCAAGAGAACCTATTTCACTTGAGACTCCCATCGGAGAAGAAGAGGACAGCCATCTTGGCGATTTCATAGAAGATAAAAAATTTATGCTTCCTTCGGATGCTGCTGTAAACCTGAACCTTGCAGAGCAGACAAGAAAGGTTCTTGCGACGTTGACTCCGCGTGAAGAGAAGGTGCTGCGCATGCGATTCGGGATAGGGGAAAAGGCTGATCATACACTTGAAGAGGTGGGACAGGATTTTACTGTTACACGTGAGAGGATAAGACAGATAGAGGCTAAGGCCTTGAGGAAATTGAGACATCCGACCAGAAGTCGTAAACTTAAAAGCTTTATTGAAACCTAACTCTTGACAAAACTTATTTCTAAGAGTAAAAAAATTGATTTGTGGCCAAGTTGATTCGTGGGCCCATAGCTCAGCTGGAAGAGCCACCGGCTCATAACCGGTCGGTCCCTGGTTCGAACCCAGGTGGGCCCATACATCTGTTTTGATCAAGGCGTGGGGATGAGTAACCACGCCTTTTTTT
>DATKWZ010000015.1 GCA_035529315.1 Anaerolineae bacterium | reverse complement strand
CAAACTATTGATGCTATATTCGAGAAGCTTGAGATCAAAACATGATCAACTGATATCACTATGATACGAACCCCGTTAATTGCTATATGGGTTGTGCTTGTAACAATTTTTTTCAGTATTTCGGCAATTATTGTTTCTTTTATAACAAAAAATAGTGATATGTCGAATAAGGTTGCGGCAATATGGGCGCGATTTATACTTGCTGCAAGCTTTATCAAGGTTAAGGTTATCGGTCTTTCCAACATAGATCCTTCCAAGTCTTACATATACATGGCCAACCACCAGGGGAACTTTGATATTCCAATTCTTCAGGCACATCTTCCTGTTCAGTTTAGATGGCTTGCAAAGGCGGAACTTTTCAAAATACCTGTTTTCGGCTATGCCATGGGAAAGGCAGGCCAGATAAGCATAGACCGATCCAATCGCAAGTCTGCATTTAAAAGCTTAAGAAATGCGGCAAGGATTATTCGAAACGGAGTTTCGGTTTTAATTTTTCCAGAGGGCACTCGCAGCTCTGACGGAAATATCAGCCACTTCAAAAAGGGTGGTTTTGTTTTAGCTGTTGATTCCCGCGTGCCGATTGTTCCGGTTATTATTCATGGCTTATGGCCGCTTATGCTTAAAAACAGGGTTTTTGTAAGACCAGGAAAGGTGGTGCTGGAGTTAAAGAAGCCGATTGAATCAGCAGAGTATGCCATGAAGACAAAGGATGATCTTCTGAAAAAAGTCAGATATGTCGTCTGTGAATCATTTTATAACAGGAAAAGAGATTTGTCGTAATGTTAAAGATAATACCGCTGGGCGGTCTGGGAGAAATCGGCCTGAATATGATGGCCTTTGAGTATGGTGATAGCCTTTTTGTGGTTGATGCGGGGTTAATGTTTCCTGAAGACTATATGCTTGGCATTGACATTGTAATTCCTGATTTTGATTATATCAGAAAGCATAAGCACAAGCTTTCAGGGATTGTTTTAACTCATGCGCACGAAGATCATATCGGTGCTTTGCCTTATCTGCTCAAGGAAATAAATGTGCCTGTTTTTGGGACCCCCTTTACTCTGGGTATCGTAAAACAAAAACTTAAAGGACATGGCATCCTGTCAGCCGCATCATTGCATGAAGTTTCTCCTTGCGAAAAGCTTAGATTAGGTGTTTTTGAGATTGAGTTTATCCGTGTCTGTCACAGCATTGTGGGTGGGGTGGGTCTTGCCATTAAAACCCCTTTTGGTCTTGTTGTCCATACAGGTGATTTTAAAATTTCTCAGACCCCGATTGATGGCTTAATGACCGACGTAAACAGGTTTGCCCAGTGCGGCGAGGAGGGTGTTCTGCTGCTGATGTCGGATTCAACAAATGTTGAAAGGGAGGGACATCCTATCTCAGACCAGAAGGTGGGCGAGACACTTTCAAATATTACTGAACAGAGCAGCGGACGATTAATTGTCGCCCTTTTTGCCTCCAGCATTACCAGGATACAGCAGATGATCGATATTGCAAAGGCAAAAGGCAGAAAGGTCATCTTTGACGGAAGAAGCATTAAAACAAATGTAAGGATTGCAAAAGATTTTGGTTATATTAGCGTTCCTAAAGGAACGGAAATCGATGTTAAGCAGATTAACGACTTTCCTGATGATGAAATAGTAATAATCACCACCGGAAGCCAGGGAGAACCCATGTCCGCCCTTTCCAGAATGGCCGACGGCAGACATATGCGGATAACGATCAAGAGAAATGATACGGTTGTTCTTTCATCAAAATTCATTCCAGGAAACGAAAAAGCAATTGCTAAGATTATTAACAGCCTTTACAGACGAGGGGCTGATGTTATTTATGAGAAAATATCTGATATCCACGTGTCAGGCCATGCTTTTCAAGAAGGATTAAAGCAGATGATCAATTTGACTAAGCCGAAATATTTTGTTCCGATTCACGGGGAATTCAGGCATTTAATCCTTCATGCACGGCTGGCTGAGCAGGTTGGTATTTCAAAGGACAGGATCCTTTTTGCTGAAAACGGTCAGGTAATTGAGTTTGATGAAAATGGGGGAAGAGTTCAAGAAAAAGTTTTAACAGGCCGCGTGCTAATTGACGGTAAAGGCATCGGAGATGTGGGCTGGAGCGTACTTAAGGAAAGACGCATTCTGTCAGAAGATGGTATTGTTGCTGTAACCATGGCCTTCGACGAAGAAACAGGGATTGTGGTATACGGGCCTGAAATTGTTTCCCGTGGTTTTGTGTTTGAAACTGAAACAGGGCATCTTCTGGAAGATGCCAAGTGTGTTATCCTGGAAATCATAGAAGAAATGGAGCCTGAAGGGCCGGATCGGATCGATAAGATACGATCGAGGATTCAAAGGGATCTAAAGGAGTATTTCTATTTTACAATAAAAAGACATCCGATTATATTCCCCTTTATTATTGAAATATAATAAAAAAAGCAACCGTTTGCAGTTTACAGTTATCGGTTCACGGTTGAAAAAAACAGAAGGCAGGGGAGAATGAGGTTAATATATTTTCTGATTTAGATGCGAAAGAATTAATTCAAGAGTTGAAATCCATATCCAAAATGCTTCAATCGTTGCATGGTTCATTAGAAAAAACCGTGAACGGTTACAAAGAAACTTATGCGTAAAGAAATCATAGGAATCCTGCTGTTTTTTCTGGTTATTTTTATGCTGGGCAGTCTTTTATCCTACAGCCCGGCAGACCCTTCGATTCACAATGCAAAGGCTTTAGGCTCTACTCACAACCTTTTTGGGGTGTTTGGATCCCATTTGGCAAGCGTTTTTATAGGTCTGTTTGGGCTGGGAGCATTCTGGCTTCCGATTTTATTGCTTTTTGCGAGCATTCATTTCTTTTGCAAGCATCCCTGCAGAGCGGTTGTTTTAACGATAGTCGGCGGCATTCTGCTTGTTATAACAACAGGGAGTCTTCTGGCATTTCAGCAAAACCATTACCTCATTTTTGGAAGTAAATTTTCATCAGGCGGCATAATCGGCATTCCGCTAAAATCATTTCTTGTAAAATATGCCAATTCCACAGGCGCTGTTATTATACTAACCTTTGTGTGGACAATCGGTTTTATTCTCGCCACCGGTTTTTCCATAATTAACTTTATAAGGCTCTGCTGGAGGGTGGCCATTGTTGTTTCAAACCGCATAAAAACATTAATTATCATATGGAAAGAACGAAAATTAAAGGCTAAAAAGCTTTCAAAAATAAAAAAAGAAAAAAAAATACAAATCAAAACACCTGAAGCAAGGCATATTAAAAATACCCCGGCGCCAAAACAGGAAGTATTTGAATTCATGCATAGTGAAACAGGGTTTCAGTTGCCTTCCGTCAATTTGCTCGACGACCTTCAATCTCCCCCGATTTCCGCCGATGATGAAAATTTACAAATGCAGTCAAAACTCCTTGAAAAAAAGCTTGAAGATTTTAGCGTTAAAGGAAAAGTTGTTGCCATATTACCAGGCCCTGTTGTTACAACCTTTGAATATGAGCCCGCGCCTGGTGTGAAGATCAATAAAATAGTCAGCTTAACAGACGATCTGGCCCTTGCTCTTCGAGCGACAAGCATCAGAATCGTGGCCCCTATTCCCGGAAAGGCGGCAATCGGAATTGAGATTCCAAATAGCACAAGAGAGATAGTTGGATTTAAGGACATTATTATCTCCTCTGTTTTTGAAAAATCCAAGTCTTACCTGACCATCTGCCTTGGGAAGGATATTATCGGCGAGCCTGTTGTGTCAGATCTGCACAGCATGCCGCATCTGTTAATTGCGGGCGCAACCGGAACAGGCAAGAGCGTGGGCTTAAATGCCATGATTTGCAGCATATTGTACAAGGCAAATCCTGAAGATGTAAAATTCATCATGATTGATCCAAAAAGGATAGAACTTTCAAGTTATGATGGCATTCCGCACCTTATTATTCCTGTGGTAACAGATGTCAAAAAAGCGACTAATGCGCTATTCTGGGCTGTGCATGAAATGGAAAAACGATATGAAATGCTTTCCGAAAAAAAAGCAAGAAACATAAATCAGTATAACAGGAAGGTAGAAAAGGAAAGTGGGAAAGCAGAAGGGGATTCCCTGAAAAAAATGCCGTATATCATTATCATAATTGATGAGCTTGCAGATCTTATGATGGTGGCTTCACGGGATGTTGAAGTGGCATTGACACGACTTGCACAAATGGCCAGGGCAGCTGGGATTCATTTATTGCTTGCCACTCAGAGGCCTTCGGTGGATGTACTGACCGGCATAATCAAGGCGAATTTTCCTACCCGTCTTTCTTTTCAGGTTTCATCCAAGACTGATTCAAGAACTATAATTGATGCAAACGGGGCTGAAAATTTACTGGGAAACGGTGATATGCTTTTTGTGCCTCCTGGAGCAGCCGGCATTCAGCGTATCCACGGGGCGTTTATATCAGAGGGAGAGATTGTAAAAATTACGGAATTTTTGAAAAACCAGAAAAAACCTGAATATGATCAGTCAATAATAGAAATGGTTGTCAAAGAAAAGGCAGTATCAGATAATCAGGAATACGACGAAAGATATGATGATGCCGTAGCCCTCATTACAAAGACAAAGCAGGCATCGATATCTATGATTCAGCGTCATTTGCGCATAGGATATAACAGAGCGGCCCGCATTATTGAAATGATGGAAAAGGAAGGAATCGTCGGGCCTTCAGACGGCGTCAAGCCAAGGGAGGTCCTTGTTCGTGGATATGATAAGATGCCATGATGAGTAGTTACAAATGGATTTAGAAAACAAACTCAAACTAAACAAAACCGCCTTAATTATTTCCTGGTTTATAGCCTTTTTGTGTTTTATTTTAACGCTTATGATGAGCATTCAAAAAACCTGTGTCGGAGCTAACAGCCTGTTCTGGATTCAAGGCACAGGTATTGTTGCTCTACTGATAGGAATGGCCGGAGCTTTATTTTATGATCAATGGCACTCCCGCATCCTTCAAAATCAGATTGCAGAACAATCCAAAGAACTCAAACGATGCGATGAAAGGTACAGGAGCCTGGTAGAGAGTGCTGAAGATTTTATCTTTACAGTTGATGACTCAGGCCATTTCCGATCATTAAATACCTTTACAGCTGCTTTTTTCGGTGGGACTCCTTCCCAATTTATTGGTCAGCCTCTGTCAAACCTTTTTTCAAAAGAAGTTGCCGAAAAACAGCTTGGCATTATTAAGCATGTTTTTCAGGTCGGTAAAACCGTCCGTGATGACTTTATGGTAACAACAGGAAAACATCAGGTTTTGCTTAATGCCAATTTTATGCCTCATAAAGATGAAAAAGGGAATGTGCGATCTGTTCTTTGCATTGCCAAAGATATAACTGAAAGTAAAAAATTAGAAAACCAGCTAGTTAATACCGAAAAACTAGCCTCAATGGGTACCTTAGCCGCGGGGGTTGCACACGAGATTAATAATCCTCTCGGTATTATCCTGGGTTTTACCGATCTTCTCCTGGAAAAATGCGAAAAAAACAGCCAGGGTTATCAAGACCTGAAAACAATTGAACACCACGGCCTTCATTGCAAGGCAGTAGTGGAAAACCTGCTGAGATTTGCTCGTCATGGAGAGGGCCTTTACGAACACTGTGATATCAATGAATCTATCAGAAATATCATGGATGTGGTTAAACACTCATTGGACATGAACGACATTGAGCTTCGATTAAGCCTCGCGCCGGATCTTCCTGAAGTTAAAGGTGATTTACGACAAATGCAGCAGGTAATACTGAACCTGGTTAATAATGCAACGGCTGCAATGAAAAATGGAGGTATCTTGTGGATAAGTTCGGTTCTTGATGCTGATAATGAAAAGGTATTTGTAATTGTCCGCGATAATGGACATGGTATCTTGCTTGAATACATGGATAAAATTTTTGATCCATTTTTTACAACAAAGAGTGAAGGGGAAGGCACGGGGTTAGGTCTATCTGTAAGTCACGGCATTGTAACTAAGTACGAGGGAACTATTTCCTGTGAAAGCAATACAGCCAGCTCAGATAATAACTCAAAAGGAACCACTTTTACCATTACACTCAGAATTAAACAGGACTGATTATGGAAGGAAAAATTTTAATAGTTGATGATGAAAAAGACATGCTTGTCCTCTTAAAAAGAATACGATCCTTTGAAGGTAGTAGAACTGCTGAGAAAACAGTAATTTGATATTATAATAACTGATTTGAAAACGCCAAAGATGGATGGGATAGCTATCCTTGATATGGTAAAAAACATTCAACCCTCCGCTGTTGTGGTAATCATGACAGCATATGCAACCATTGAAGCTGCAATAGAAGCAACCAGAAAAGGCGCTTTTGACTATATATCCAAGCCGTTCCGTAAAGAACGGATACTTATGACAATTGATAAGGCCATGGAATGGCAAAAGCTCACACAGGAAAATATAGCTCTGAAAAAGTCCCTCCAGCAGAAAAAAGGAATATAAAAGATTATTATCAGACATGGACATAAAATTATAATTGAGCAATGAGCATATTTTTTAATAATTATTATCAAATTTAAATAGGGATTGTTGTATTTTTTCTAGTCTTTTATGTAGTTTGCACGCTGTGGTATGGTTTTACCGTTCTTTTCATGTTTGAAGGATGGGGCCTGAGGCTGGAACATTAAGCCATTAACATCATATACATTTAATTGCAGGGTCATATTTAGTCGGCCCTGCAATTAAATAAAATTTACTATTGCTTCTTTTCTTCCTTTAGCTCGCTAATTTCCTTCCTCATCTTCTTCCATTCCAGCGCTCTATCAATTGCAATCAATATCTGTTCTTTGCGAAAGGGTTTTGTAATATAATCATAGGCTCCTTTGTTTATTGCCTCTTCTGCTGACTCAATAGAACCATAAGCCGTAATAACCAGTATCGGGATGTATTGATCTATCTTTCTTATCTCAGCGATAAGTTCTATGCCATCCATGCCTGGCATTTTTAGATCACTTATAATTATATCATATTCTCTTTCTTTCACAAATTGAACTACCTCCAAAGGATTATTGGTGGTAGTTACCTTGTGTTCTGTCTTTTCTGAAATAATCATGGCGAGAAGAGCAAGCATGTCCAGCTCATCATCTACAATTAAAATTCTCGCGGCCATCATACCTCCTTTTTAAAAAAATGCTTGAATTAGATTGAGTTTAGGTCCTACTATTTCCCTGAGGGAACAACTGGCAAGGTTACTATAAAAGTTGTACCCATCCTCTCCCTATCCTCTTCTTCAGCCACTGTCTCAAAATCTATGGTTCCCCCATACTTAGACACAATACCACAACTGACCGAAAGCCCCAGTCCTGTACCTTCCCCTCTCTTTTTTGTTGTAAAAAAGGCATCTAGTATTTTGTCTCTGTATTCTCTTTTAATACCGTGGCCTGTATCTATAAAAACAACTTCTACCTTACTGCCCGAAGAATTCAATCCGGTAGAAATAGTCAAAGTCCCTCCACCTTGCATAGCAGCAACAGCATTGGCGATTAAATTCATGAAAACCTGCTGCAGATGGCCTGAATCTCCTCTAACTTTGGGCAAGTCTGTGGTAATATTCTTTTTTAAAATTATCTTTTCTGTAACCAAAACATTCTCAACCACAGAAAGCACTCTTTCAAGGTTTTCGTTTACATTTGATGAATATTCGGTTTTATCCGGATATCTGGCAAAGCCTAAAATGCTCTCGATAATTTTTTTGCAGTTTTGAGCCTGCCTTTCTATTGTTTCGAGAATCTCATGATTTTTGGTGCTGGATTCTATTTTTTCTAAAAGAATATCTGTAAAACCTAAAATCACCGCTATCGGCTGATTGAGTTCATGGACAACGCCGGCAGTCAGTTTTCCAAGTGAGGCCAATTTTTCTGTATTATATATCTGTTCTTCCTCCAGTTTCCTACGTTCTGTAATATCCCTTGAAATCCCCAAAGAGGCATAAACTTTTCCGGATTCATCCTTAAGGGGAACGAAGTTGCTGGTAAACCAATAATCGCGGTTGCCGGATTTAACAGGATATTTTACATTAATATTATTTCCGCTTTTAAATACCTGTTCAACAAAACCCATCTGTAATTTTGCACTTTCTTCGTCAAAAAGATCGTACATGTTTTTTCCTGTCAAATTATCCTGGCTGTCCTTAAAAAAATTTGCCGCGCATCTATTCACTGAAAGGAACTTCCCGTTTTTATCAACTGTAAATATCAGGTCCTGCGCGCTTTCAACAAGGGTTTTGTATTTTTCCTCCGATTTTTTCAGCTCTTCTAAAAACTCCGCCAGATTTTTTGTTTTCTCCCTTACCTCTTCTTCCAGGGCATTGGCCCAACGCCTCTCAAAGCCGATCACATACATGCAACCCAGAATAATGACCAATATTATAGTGCCCTGAATATAAAACTGGCGTATATATACAGAATGAATAACACCCTCTACCTCGCTCATGGGTGATACTACAGCCACAGACCATGACCATTCACCGCGATAATAAACAGGTGTATATGCAATTAACTTTTCCATCTCGATTTCTATACCCCGGTGCCATCCTGAGATATACTGGCCTGTGCCTTCCTTACCTTTAAGCATTCTTTCTTTTTGAATCATATTAATTTTGGCAAAAGATATTTTGGGCTTTTTCATCTCACGGATTTTAAAGGCATCCTCTCCGATAAAGGCTCTTTGGGGATGATAGAGGAAGACACCTCTTTTATCTACAACCCATGCATATCCGGTTTTACCCATTATTATTTCTTGAGTAGCTTGTTTGACCAAATATGTTATGTCAACAGCAAATATAAGCACCCCGGACAGACGCCCCGTGGGTACAGGATGCGCCTCGTCAACTGATTCCTCATAAGTAGGTGTAGCCAAAAGCATGACAAGTTTATCAGGATACTGCGGACTCGCTCCCATGATTTCACAGCAATAAATTCTATCTTTACTTTCCTTCCTGATGGCCCATTTAAAATAATCCGCATTTGAAAAATCACCCTGGATAACAAGTGACGCCCCTCTATTATCAACAATATACGCTGTCTTTCCGCTCCGGTCTATTAGCTTTATTTCAAACACCCCTTCTTCCTTAACACCGGATAATGTTATATTCATCCGCTTTGCCCAGGAAACCTTCTCAAGATATTGAATTGAAGGAGAAAGGTTTAAAAGTGAAAGCTCACGCTGAATATAATCAAGACTATGTTCCATTCTGCTTGCAGCATACCTGGCTAATACCAACTGCTGCTGATTAAAATCCTCACAGATAATCTCTTTCATCTGCCTGGAACTGGTTATGCCGAGATATACGGCTACCATAAGAAGCACAATGATGAGAGCACCTACAACGACTATGGCCCTTCTTATATTAAAGTATTTTTCTTTATAATATCCTTTTATTTTAAACACTTTATCCTCAAGAAAATACCCTTGATATGAAAAAAATCATCAGTCATCAAATGAAACAACCGGTAAAACAACAGTAAAAGTTGTGCCTTTTTTATCTTTGTCTTCTTCTTCGGTCATAGTCTCAAAGGTTATGTCCCCGTCATACTTGGACACTATACCGTAACTGGCCGAAAGTCCCAATCCAGTCCCGTCGCCGACATCTCTTGTGGTGAAAAAGGGATCAAATATCTTGTCTCTGTATTCTTTTTTAATACCGTATCCAGAATCTTTGAAAACTATTTCTACGCCATTACCAGAGTCGTTGAGTCTGGTACAAATGGTCAAACAGCCTCCTCCCTGCATGGATGAAACAGCATTTGTAATCAAATTGATAAATACCTGCTGCAGATGTATAGAATTCCCCCTTACATTAGGAAGATCTTTTGCATAGTTCTTAACTATGGAAATATTTTCAGTAAGCAATATATCTTCAACCAATGAAAACACTTTTTCAATACTTGCAGTTACGTTAGTAGAATATTCGGTAGAGTCAGGATGTCTCGCAAAACTTAAAAGATTTTCGACAATTCTTTTACAATTTAGCCCTTGTCTTTCTATGGTTTTGAGCATATCGAAATCCTTGCTCCCGGGTTCCATCCTTTCTAACAGAAGATCTGCAAAGCCCAGTATTACTCCTACTGGATTATTGAGTTCATGGGCAAGGCCGGATGCCAGTTTGCCTAAAAATATCAATTTTTGTACATGATAGAGATGGTCTCCGCTCTTTTTCCACCTGGTAATATCTCTGGCCATTTCAATCACTCTTGTAACAACTCCATTTTCATCCAGCATTGGATAGGCTATCACTCTGAAATATGAAACTTTACGACCCTCATAATGGGTATGAAGCACTTCGCATGGTTCGCCTGTATTGAGCGCTTCCTGCGCGGGACAGGTATGATTCGGAATATTACAAGGTTTATCCTCATCATGAAGAACCTGAAAACAATGCCTGCCTATAATCTCCTTTTTTTTCTTTCCAACCCTGTTTAAAAGCGTCTCATTTACTTCTTCTATTCTGTAATCCTTATCAACAACCATAATCTGATCTCTGATCCCATTGATAATGGACTCTAAAAATTTTTTGTTTACCGGTGGGTTGTCCTTTCGGCCCTCACCCACAATAGCAACACTCATTTCCTTCATTTTTTGTTTTACCTATCAAAGTTGTTAGAAAAATTAATCTATTGCAACTCAATTGAATGTTTTACTAACCAGACCCACTTCATTAATATGTTTTTACAGTTATCTCTCCCCTATTCCTCCACATAATATTTATTTAAAAACTCTTTAATATACCAGTCAACCATGGCATCATTAAAAAGAGTTATATCTAATTGTTTCGTGTATGCTGTCATGTGAGCCGATATGCCTTTCAGCAAAGCATTCATTGATATTGAAAATACGATCCGGCGTTATTTTTCTTTTTCCTTGAGCAGCTTGTGCTGGTAAGCCTCTCCTGTTTTGATAAGCAGTTCGTCGATATCACAGGGTTTCATTACATAATCGTAGGCGCCTAATTTCATGGCTTCCATTCCAGACCCGATCGATGCATGACCTGTAAGCATAACGATCTCTATGGCCGGCTGGATCTGTTTGATTTGCTTCAATGTTTCAATGCCATCAATTCCGGGCATCTTGACGTCTATAACAGCCACGTCAAAAGAATTCTGTTTTACCAGCTCTATGGCTTCGTTGCCGCTTGCCACATCAGTGATGTTGACCTTTCTTAATTTCAGTCTCTTAGCAAGAGTTGTTCTAAAGTCATCCTCGTCATCGACTAGCAGCATCCGAATTTCTTGCATTTTTCTATCTCCTTTATATTATTGTTACGGTTCAAGGTTCAGAGGTTCACCGTTCAAGGTTAATCGCTTCACGTTTTTACTATTATCATTGATACCATTTCCCCACTCGACTACTCGACTAATTCCTCTGAACTTAGACTTTCGTGTCCTGAATACAAGTTGGAGGCAATGTAATATGAAATGTTGTTCCCGCGCCGACTTTGCTTTCGACCGTAAGCCGGCCGCCTAATTTTTCAACTATACTGTAACTGGTGGAAAGTCCCAGACCAGTGCCCTTACCGACCGGCTTAGTCGTAAAAAACGGATCAAATATCTTTTTTTGAATTTTTTCCGTCATACCATGCCCCGTATCAGCGATAGAGACGAGAACGCCTCCGTCCTGCCCCTTTGTAATGAGACGTATCACGCCATCTTTATTAATTGCATCTATAGCATTGTTCACGATGTTGATGAAGACCTGTTGTAATTGGGCTCCGTCAGTGACTATGCTTGGCAAGTCAGGCTGGAATTCTTTCATTAGGGCTATATTCTGAAACATTGCCTTTTTGTTCAAGAAATCATGTGTTTCATCCAGGACAGAATTTATATCTACATTTTCATGCGCCACATCTTCCTTGCGGGCAAATCCCATGAGACGACTGATAACTTTCTTCCCCCGCTGAACATGCTTTTTGATATCCTGAGTAGACTTGAATAGCTCACTGTAATTGGGGCTATTCTTTATATCCTCTTCGATCAGCAAGTCTCCCATCCAGCCGGCCTTTTCAGCAATAACGGCCAGGGGATTGTTGATCTCATGAGCGATGCCGCTCGCTAATTTACCAATGGCCGCTAATCTGTCAGAGCGAACAAGCTGTTCGCTAAGTTGCAATTTTTCCATGTCGATTTTTTCCAATCTTGCAAATACCCGCTTGGTAATAAAAACGGTGCTGATAATTATAATGAAGGAGCTGATGATAAAGATGAGAAGAAC
This sequence comes from Anaerolineae bacterium, assembly GCA_035529315.1. NCBI lineage: Bacteria > Bacillati > Chloroflexota > Anaerolineae > Anaerolineae bacterium. Next base: position 97,669 of record DATKWZ010000015.1, on the reverse strand, counting down.
GGTATTTTTAACATGAGCCATAGGGCCCAGCTCATGTTTTAAATCCTGTTCGATTACCATCAGCCAATCGTTGTTCTTTAACCAGGTACTGGCACAAAGAACAGACTTGCCTTTCTGGCGCTTTTCCGTTTCTTTTATACCTCGAAACACGGAAGGCATTTTGAAATCGGATTTAGTCAGTATCAGGTCGTCGCCGCCGCCGATTATCTGATAGATACCTTCCCGGCTCAGAATATATGCGTCACCGCCGCCTTTACCCAAAAGGGCTGTGCTCATAAAACCATTTATCATGTTTATGTCTATGGTCACCCGTAATATCCAAGGCTTTCCATCTTCTATCCTTTTTACGGCAATGATGAAATGGGGAATGTTTCTAAAACCAAGAAAGACATTACTGATATAGACATCTTTTTTCATGACTTCCTGAAACCACTCTGCCGAACTGTATTGTTTACCCGTTAATTGATATGGCCCGATATAAGCAACCTGTTTACCATCACTGTTAATTATACCCATATCCTGAAAGGCACTGGAAACCATTTTTGATAACTGAAAAACATTGTGCAGATTTTCTTTTTTTTCCAGGTAGTCAAAGTGGTGGGTATAAGCCAGAACACTTAAGCTGTTAGCCCTGTCATTTAGAAAAAGCTCAATGGTGTCTTTTCTGTTTTTCGTTATAAGCTTTAATTCGTTTCCGATCTTTTCCTTGACCGTGATGCTATAGTAATGGTAAGTAGTCCCGCCTAAAAGTATTAACGGAATAAAAGCTATGAAAAAAATGATACCCATGAACTTTGAGCGCAAGCCGGTATAATATCGGTGTAATTCTTTTTCCTTATTCATGCGTAATTCTCTTATAAGTGCCTAAAGTGAGCTAAAGTATATTAAAGTGCCTAAGGTTGTGGTACGCCTTCGGCGTGCTGATTGATAATCCAAAGATAGAGAGAGTTTGTATCGTTTGTACATTAATAGCATTAAAGAACCTATATAAAATGGCAGAATTCCTTAATCTTAGGCACTTTGGCTCATAGAATTGATAATTTAAATTATGCCTCTAAAAACTATCGAGAGCTAAGTACAACGTTTTATTGCATTATTGGGAAACATCCACAAATGAAGAAACTTCTTTTAGTATTTTTTCCACGTACTTGTTCACCCTTCCGCTGTTAGACAGTACCATATCCAACTGCCTGGTATGCATGACAAGATGACCGAGAACCTTCAATCTTTCTTTCAAAAAAGGTATTTCCTGTCGCTCCAGCCGGGCAAAGACTGTGTCGCCCTTGATCTGAACCCAAAAATCGAATTTTTCCAGAATCAGCTTAATAAGGTTGGCCCTTCGCTGTCTGCGGACGTTATCGGCGCCGCCGCCGTTAAAATTAAAACAGATGTAATTTTCCGCCACCTTGTCACCGAAAAAAGCCTCCACAGTCGAAAAATGAAAACCGAATCGCGAACTGAGATGGCAAAAATTTCCGGATATTATAAAGTAATTACGGTCAGCGTAACGTGAACGTATGCCGGGAACAAGACTCCTGTCCATCGTCGCTCCATACATGACGGAAAAAAATCCTTTTGTATCTATCGGCGGTGGGCCTTTCCATGGAATAGCCGTTATTCCCTTCCACAATGTCAGCATGGGACCGGAGGTTATATCTTCAAGCCCGATCGTACCCCCCCCCCCGGTTCCTTCTCTACAACCACCACCCAGATCAACAACCCACCACTGCATAGGAACATCAATAACCAACCTCCTGGCTAAATGCTCAGGGAAAGAAGCATCCTTTTTGAACTCAAAAAGCTCACACAAGGACATCTCGTGAGCAAAGCGGATAATGTCGTGTATAGTCCGGCATCCTTCAGGTGTAAAATCCGATGCATCCGGATCGGTAAGGTTGAGTGGCGCAATATATTTTAAGACATTCCCCAGGGAGTTATGAACAGGACTTCCCTTCATCAAACTTGTCTTTTCAGCCTCCTTTTCAAGGAGAGACTCCGCCCTGCCTGCATAGACTGCGCAGCCGGTCGCATCGACCGTAACGAGATCTCCATTACGGATATACTCCGTGGCGGTTGAAGTTCCAAAAAGGGCGGGAACCTTGAATTCGCGAGCCACGGCCGCCATATGACCTGTGACACCTCCTGTGTCTGTGATGACTGCAACAGCGCTATTTAAGAGTGCCGCCCATTTAGGAAGGGGATTTCTGGCTACAAGCACGGCCCCTGGGGGAAACTGTAGCATATCTACAGCTGTTTCAACCACAAAGGCCGGGCCGCTGGCAGCCCCAGGGCTGGCTGCTACACCGCCGGTCAGAATCACCGGTAGGTCAACCTTTGGTTCTGGAATATCCTTAATCCCTGTCGGTTCTTTGTCAAGTACCATCAGCGGCCGGCTTTGTAAAATCGAGACAGAACCATCCGGTTCAAAAGCCCATTCAATATCCTGTGGAGCGCCAAAATGTTTTTCCAGACGGAGGGCCAATTCGCCTAACAAAGCAGCTTGTTCATCGGTAATTGCCGGTTTATTGGCCTGTTCTTCGGTTATATTCGCAAGGCATATTCCTTCCAAAGCGCCGGAAACAAGCTGCTGCTTTTTGTCGCTGATTTCGCTTTTCAAAATAATTTTCGGATCTTTTTTGGAAAGAACAAACAGGTCATGGGCCATACTTCCATCTACCACCGACTTGCCAAGCCCCCATGCAGCATTAATTATAATACACTCATGACGTATATTCCCGGGATCTGCCGAATACATAACGCCACCGGCTTCGGCATCGACCATAGTCATGCAGCCGACACACATAATAATATCTTCATCACGAAATCCCTTGTTTAAACGATAGGAAACAGCCGGAACGGAATATTTGCCGGCAAGGACCTCCTTGTAGGAAAGTATCAGATTTTCTCTGCTCACGTTGAGTACAGACCGATACTGCCCGGCAAAAGAGGCATCCCTGGTATCCTCCCCGAGAGCACTGCTGCGCATGGAAACATGAAAGCCATGACCTGCTTTTTCCATTAAGTCAGTGTAGGCGTTCAGAATGGCATCTTCAATTTCCGGGGGGCAGGGTGCAGTAATAATAAGATTCTGGATATCAGAACTGGTTTCATGAAGCCTGGCTATATTTGTTGGTTCAAGAAATTGAATCCGACGGTTAATCTCATCTTGCAGATCACCATATTCCATGAAACACTCATGGGCCGCAGCCGTAATGACAAAACCTTCGGGAACAGGAAGACCAAGAGCATTTTTAACCTCGCCCAGATTTGCCATCTTGGCTCCAACATGGTCGGCCATTGTTTTATCGATGCCCTCAAGCAAAAGGATTAATTCGCCCCCGGTCTCTAACTTTTTTTGTTGTAACTCCCTGTCAATTTTTAGAAGAATATCTTCAAGTACCCTTGGAAGTTCTTTATATTTATCATTTGCTATTTCATTTAAGCAACTGATGATCTTATATATATTGACTGAAATTGCTGTACAGTTCGCCCGAATAAAGGACATTCCGAAAGTGCGGCTTCCCGAAAATGTCTGTTCCATGTCGGTTATGAGTTCCAACACCTTGTTATTTGTGCTTAGAAGGGTCTTAAAATTCAAATACCTGTTTGTAAAAGCATTCCGAAGGTCTTCAACTGCGACCTTATGTTTAACTTTTTTGGGATCATCTTTCAGTAGTTTTTTGAAAAACTGTTTTAATCCAAACATAAACCAACCGTTTTTACGACAGACCTTTCTTCAGGGTGGCCGATGAGATCTCAGTCATTGGCTTACCCTTTCGGTCCACCTTTAAGTTATATTTGTTGAGCTTGTGTCTCAACGTTCGAGGGCTGATGGCCAGCATTCCGGCTGCTCGTTTCCTGTCGCCTCCCACACGGTAGAGCGCATCCAGGACGGCTTTTGTTTCGGCCGATTGCTTAACTTCTTCCAGGTTCATCATCCTGGGAGGATCTCTAAAATGCCACAAGAAGTCGGAAGGGAGATGTTCTATATTTATAACATCGTCATTATTGATAATGAACACTCTTTCCACAAGATTTTTCAATTCCCTGACATTGCCGGGCCAATTGTAACGAGAGAAAATATCGATGACCTCTAATTTTATCGTGGGTTTGGGCCTTTTGTAATTGGCTGCCAATTGATCTAGAAAGCGATCCACCATCTTGGGGATAACCGATTTTCTCTCTCTCAAAGGAGGTATATATATAGGAACCAGGTGAAGTCGGTAAAAAAGATCATCGCGAAACAACCCCTGCCTCATCTCAGTCTTGAGGTCCTTATTGGTTGCCGAGATAAGGCGGATGTCAACCTTAATCAGCTCATTTCCTCCGATCCGTATAAATTGGAAATCTTCCAGTACCCGCAAAAAGTCCACCTGGTTTTCCAGTGGTATTTCAGCGACCTCATCGAGAAACAGGGTTCCTTTGTCAGCCAGCTCAAGGCAGCCCTTTTCCCGACGGATGGCCCCTGTAAAGGAGCCCTTTTCATGCCCGAAAAGCTTGTCCTCAAACATCAGGCCGGAAAGAATACCGCAGTTAACCGGTACAAAAGGATTTTCAGCCCTGGAGCTTTGCAGGTGAATGATCTTGGCAAGCAGTTCCTTGCCTGTGCCGCTTTCTCCTATAATGAGCACATTCACATCGTATTTTGCTACTTGATCAACCTCCTTCATGATGGAATGCATCACATCAGAACCCAGGATAAACTCCTGCATGATCGATTTTTGAAGGTGTTTTATATATAGAGATTGTATTTTCACAGGTCTTTGCAGCTTTAGATCTCGGATATCCTATGACTTATAGAAGCCTGTCTATCCTTAATTATCAACCAACTTTTTGAGCCATTTGTCCGGTAGTCAAGACCGCAGGCTAAGGGCTGGATAAAACAATGGCCGAAAAGATATTATCACGAATAGGCTCTGAGTGTCAAACAGATTCATTTTTAAAACGGCAAACTTTTGCCTCTATCGGCAACAACTTGCCCAAATTATATATCAGGAGTCGCTCCTTGCAAGGTGCCTGCATGGAATAAAAGCAATAAATAACAATAAGTTATTAAAAACGAGGTGTCTCTTGGGAACTGGTATATTTCTTGCTTTGTATGGTAAAAGATCGGGGAAAACAGACTATGCCTCCAGAAAAGCTCGTTAAAGATTTTATGCGTTCCTTGGACCACTATTCTTACATCAAAGAGAACAAAACAGTCCGGGAGGCTATGAAGCTTATGGACAAGGCAAGGAAAGAGGGTACACATCCGTGCCTTTTTGTCGTGGGAGAGGAACAGTACCAAAAGCAGTTTATCAAAGGCTTTGTTACACCCTCTGAGCTTGTCTTTGGATTATCAGCCCATTTTTTAAAAGGCGCACAAAAAAGCGGCCCTGTATTCTGGGAGGGGCAGCTTGAAGCAGAATGTATGGAAGGGCTCAAGAAGCGTGTTCGAGAGATCATGGTTCCGGTCGTGGCTTGTATTCGGGAAAGCAACATGCTTATGGAAGCAGTTTTTCTGTTTAACAAATACCACATTGATTTTCTCCCCGTGGTGAACAGGGATGACGTAGTGGGAATGATTCACATCCATGAAATTTCAGCCTATATTGCCGGACTGGCATTAGGAATACAGAGCAGATCAAAGGAAGAAAGCAAAACATAAGACCTTTGCAAAACCCTTCCTTTCTGCCATTCCAACTCGCCTGCCGTGCCTGCACAGGCAGTCGGGTGGGAATCCATGGAATAGTCGCAAAATATGATTTACCCCAACTTATTGAGAATTTACATTTAGAGGTCTCAATGTGCTGATTTTACAAGTGGATTAGTGCGTTGTTTGGATTTACACAAAACAATTTATTAAAGGAGGTGTGGCATGTCGAATGCCAAGAAGGTTAGAGATTTAATGGTTGATATAACCGAGTATCCGCACATTCCGTATTGGCTGAGTGTGAGGGAAGCTATTTTCCTGATTCGCAGTACTTATGATGAGAAATCGGGCATGGGAATACATCGCATGGTTCTGGTGTTTGATGAAAAGTATCAACTCCTCGGCGTCCTGACACTCAAGAAACTTCTCACCGGCATTGAGCCGAGATTTCTTAGAAGGGATGAAAAGTCGGCTTACCAGGGTCTGCAACACGCCGATTACGCAGGACTTGCGGCTCTTGTTGAAGGGACCTTTTCCGAAGGATGCAAAGAGGAGGCAAAAAAGCCGGTGAGTGAGGTCATGATTCCGATCGAAGCTAAGATTGACGTGAATGATTCTATTGCAAAGGCGGCATTTATCATGATTCAGGCTGACGTTGACCTGATCCCGGTGATGGAGGGTGAGATAGTAAGAGGCGTCCTGCGCATGAGCGACGTTTTTAATGAGCTAACCAAAATTGTGGTAGAGTAAGGGAGGTGTAAGATGGTTGAAAAGAAAAAAGCGATTGCTACAGGGCCTGGCCTCCCGGAGATGCCTGATGAGATTTTGATTTCTCCTGAGAAGCCTGCATTAGACTGGAAGCGCCTGCTTTTTATGGGAATAGGGATTGTCCTGTTTCTAATTATCTATTATTCTTCGCCATGGCCGGATGCGGTTGATCCCCTGGGCGCCCACTTCCCGCTGGACAAAGCAGCTAAAGGAGCTCTTGCTGTATTTATGTTGGCAGGCACATGGTGGGTATTTGAGGTAGTACCGATCGGTGTGACCAGTATTATGATAGGGGTGCTGCAGACCCTGTTTCTGATCAGACCGGCCAAAGTAGCTTTTAGCAATTTCATGGACCCCTCGGTAGGGTTTATCTTTGGCTCGGTTGTTATCGGCATGGTCTTTACAAAAACGGGCCTTACCAAGCGCATGGCATATAAAATGCTTTCTATCGTGGGAGAAAAGACCAGTATGATCTATCTGGGCTGTTTTCTTGTAACGGCAGTTCTTTGCCATATCATGGCCCACACAGCAGTGGCTGCTACGGTATTTCCTTTGCTTATGTCTATTAATGCACTATATGGAGAAGGCGACAAACAGACCAAGTTCGGCAAGGGGCTTTTTATAGGTATGGCCTATGTGGCAGGAGCAGCAAGCATCGTTACCCTTTTAGGCGCGGCACGCGGTGCTGTGGCTGTCGGCTTCTTTAACGATATCATGGGAAAGGATATCACCTTTTTTCAATTAACCTATTACATGATGGTTCCCGGGTGGCTTATGGTTTTTGCCCTGTGGGGATTTTTCATGATCTTTTTGAAACCCGAGAAAAAGAGCATACCTGGTCTTAAGGAAAAAGCTAAACAACTATGTAGAGAAATGGGGGGGATGAATAAAGGTGAGGTTATCGCCATAGTCATTGTCGCTTCAGTGGTTATCGCTCTTGGCTTGCGGTCCTTTATTCCAGCATTGAAGGTATATCACAAGACTGCGATTATGTTGCTTGCGACCGTCATATTCTTCCTTTCAAAGATTCTTGATCAAAAGGATCTGGAAGAGATACCCTGGAATATTATCCTGCTTTTCGGCGGGGCCATGAGCATTGGTTTTTGCCTATGGGAAACAGGTGCGGCTAAATGGCTGGCTGTAAACTGGCTGGTTATGTTCCAGAAATCATCAGGTTTTGTGTTTGTTCTTAGTATCGCTTTTTTTGTTATGATTATGACAAACTTTATCATGAACGTGGCTGCCATTGCCATCTCTCTTCCGGTGGCTCTGGTTATTGCACCGTACCTTGGCGTGTCCGGTGAGGTGGTGCTTTTTTCGTCACTGGTCACAGCCGGCATGCCTTTCCTTCTGCTGGTTGGTGCAGCTCCTAACGCTATTGCCTATGATTCAAAGCAGTTTACCACGGGCGAGTTCTTTATGTATGGAATTCCTGCCAGCATTCTTCTGATGGCATGTGTTGCCCTGTGCGTGGCGGTGATCTGGCCTATTATGGGGATGCCGATCAGTGTGCCCATACCGTAGTGAGTGAAGTGATGAAAGTAGTTTGGACTTTTGGAAGCCGGTTATAAGCCGGATAGCTTGTACGTTCAGTTTAATTGGTTCCGTTAGTTTTAATTGGTTGGATTTGTTAACTAATGGAACCAATCAAACTAATAAAAAACGCAAAAAGACTAAAATGAAAGGTGCAATCCACTTTTATCTTGTTATAAAGGATGTCTGGCTATTCATCATTTTTAATTTATGCTGGAGGAGTATATGGATTACATAAATAGTGCAGAAATTATCCCCGACTACCAGACTACAATGTTCAGTCAGTACAATTTACTCACATTCTTTGGCAAACTAAAAGAGGCGGCAATAAATTATTGTAAATTTGATATGGCCAGGACCATGGCTGTCAAGGTTGAGTGTCCGGATGAAAGCCAAGGGCTGAAAAGCCTTTATTGTATAAGCGCTTTCGGGACACACCCTTTTGTCGGAGGAAAGTTGGGAGCTGAACTCGACACCGGCGCTATCGCTCCAGCCTCACATCACGCTGAGAATCTGGTTTATGTGATGGGAAGCCATACCGGGTACGACCATCAGACAAAGTCATGGGGTAGGATTTACCGCGAAAAAGAGGGGGGGAGTAGCGCTGCCTGCTGCGGCAAATTAGCTGCTGTCATGGAGCCCTACCTCAAAGAGTATGAATATGCTAAAACCAACATCAAGGTTTTTAAAAAAGATGGCGAGGTTTTTCTTAAGATTCCGCACCGATTTCTTGGAACTCAGAGTTTTGTTGAGCACTCCTCTGTCCGGTTGTGCCTGAATTCCTCTTTAATAAAAACAAAGGGGGATGTGCAAACAGAAGGTATTATAATGACAGAAAGTCCACACTTGGTTATCTTTAAGATTCATCCGGATCTACTATGTGCTCTCAGAGCTAAAAACAAAGATATAACAGATGAGCCCACGCCGATAGGAGATGACCTGACAGGGGACTATTTCAAATTCCAATGGGTCTCCCCCGATCCAGTTCCGGATGACATTACCGGGCGATTACATCCTCTGATGCACAAAATCGTTTCCAGTTTGGACTATCATCCAATGGTTACAGTTGCCAATGTGCAAACCCAGATAGAGTTCAACCGGTTCGTGGATGCCATCCATGCAATTCCGGACGTAGAGACTAAAGGAATTTTCGGTGTATCCGGTTTGACTGTCGATTTGTATTTTGAAGGGCGGCCTTATCCTTATTCCAATGTTTATTATCCACAATACGCTTTTTTTAAACGCGATGACCAAAGAGAGGGACTCATTATGGGTCCGTCTGAGATCAACAAACTTCTGGCCGCTTATCCCCTTGCAATGGAAAGAGTCTCTATAGATCGGATTCTTGAATGCAATGACAAGGGAAACAAAGAAATTAAGTTTTAGCCAACACAGAAAACGAGATTTAATGATGTCTGAAATTAAAAAACTAAAAAATTTTGTAGTTTCCATCACAGATTACCCACATATGCCGTATTGGGCCACCCTGGAAGAGGCTATTGTTCTGCTGAATTTTTCTTATGAGACAGGCCATGACACTATTTTGGTTTTTGATGAGTCTTATAGACTCATTGGTGTTTTAGACCAGAAAAAAATTTTGAGAGATATCCATCCGGGGTTCTCAAAACTTTCTCCGGAAAAAGTTTATGATGAATGGGAAAAGCTTATATCAACCCATAAGCTTGATCAGTTTAAAAAACCGATAAAGGATTTTATTACTCCATTTAACATCATTGTAGATATCGAAGATCATGTCCTGAAAGCAGCCCATCTCATGCTTAAACACGATATAGATCTGCTGCCGGTTAAGGAGTCGAAAAATGTGGTAGGGGTAGTGAAAATGCATGATATATTTCATGAGATTGCAGCGTTTATTCTCAAGTTTTGAAGTATAGCTGCTCAAGCATCTTCCCTGTAAAGAGGATTTGAGGGGTCAAGTGCGTAGGTTATTAAGCATATTCAAAAAGATCAAGTTTAAAAAAGTCGACATTCCCAAAGCATCTCCTCCTGATAAAATGTCATTCAAAGAGAGATACGATTGCTTTCAGAAACTCCTCGCCGATAACAACTCCATCTTGGAGACACAGGCAGATATGGAAGAAAAACTCTCAGGGGATTATATCTTTGACATGCATTATGTTAATTCCAGGTGTGATATCCTGGTAGAAAAAGTTCAGAGTGTCATAGAAAATCTCAATAGCCTCTCAAACGGAGAATATCGTGGTCTCTATGATGCATTTGAAAAAATTAACGCTGTAATCAAAGATACCCTTATCAAAAAGATCGAGATTCCGGTAACGGATTTCACTATACCTTTTGAAGATGTAACAAAAGATATGGTACGCAGTGTAGGTGGCAAGAACGCCAATTTAGGGGAAATCAAAAACAGGCTTAATCTCCCGGTCCCTGAGGGCTTTTGTATAAGCTCCCATGCCTTCAAGAGATTTATGGATTATAATGAGTTGGGAGATAAGATTAATATTTCTTCGGTAGGTATAGATAGTTTGGTAGAGCTCACCAGGGCAAGCAAGGCTGCGCAAAACCTGGTTCTGAATGCCAGAGTCCCAGCTGATTTAGAAAAAAGCATATTAGATGCAGCTTTGGAACTAAAGAGAAAGGCGGGGCACAGGGCCGGCGGATTCTATGCATCCGTCAGGAGCAGCGCCATCCATGAGGATGCCCAATTTACCTTTGCAGGGCAGTACAAGACCGCTCTTAACGTTGCGCCGGAGAACGTAGTCTCAGCATATGTTGAGATTATCGCCAGCCTGTTTACCTCAAGGGCTATATTCTATTGTAGAAGTAAAGGCTTCCACATAGAAAATATGGTTATGGCCGTTGGAGTGGTTGAAATGATTGATGCCAAGGCAAGCGGGGTTGTGTACTCGCGTGATCCCACGGATGAAGGCAAGCTGGGGATCATAATCAATGGGGTTTGGGGCCTGGGGAAATATGTTGTTGATGGTATAGTAAAACCACATACTTATGTAGTCTCAAGGGATATTCCCATGCCCATTTTGGAAAAAAACCAACCCGCGCAGCCGTTTATGCTCATATGCGGCCTTGAAGAGGGCGCAATAGATGTCAGGGTGCCGGATTATATAAGACGAATGCCGTGTCTGACCGATGAACAAGTAACCACCCTTGCCGGATATGCCCTGGTACTTGAGAAACACTATGGGAAGCCACAGGATATAGAGTGGGCGCTTGATTTGAATGATAACCTTCTGATTTTGCAGGCAAGACCACTTCGGATTATAGCTGAAAAACGGAGCAGGCCTGTTCCCAGATCTTTACCGGGCCATAAGATTTTGATCAATAAGGGGCAAATTGCCTGCAAGGGTGTCGGCGCCGGAAAGGTATATTTTGTCACCAACGATGAAGAATTAAAGAGCTTCCCGGAAGGGGCTGTTCTCGTAGCCAGACACACCTCTCCAAGATTTGTGACTGCCATGAATAAGGCCGGCGCTATTATTGCGGATGTAGGAAGCCCTATAGGCCATCTGGCAGCAATTGCCAGAGAGTATGGTGTGCCCACCATTCTTAATACCGAGATAGCCATGAAGACCTTGAAAGTCGGCCAGGAAATCACCGTTGATGCGATTAATGGAACTATTTATGAGGGGCGTATAGAGCAACTTATTGAGGCGGGAAAAAGCGATAACCCTTTTAAGGATACCGCTGTTTTTGAGATGTTAAGAGCTGTTTTGCAGAGCATAGTCCCTCTGAACCTTATCTGTCCTGAGGATGAGAAGTTTAGTCCACAATATTGTGAAACCTTTCATGACATAACCCGGTTTGCCCATGAAATGGCGATGAATGAGATGTTCAAGCTCGGTGAAGGTGCACATCGAAGAAAGGGCGGGGCAGTGAAACTGGTAGTCAAGCTTCCCCTTGATGTGCGTGTGATAGACCTGGGCGGTGGTGTGGAAAAGGCTTCAGACAATATTACAGTCGATAATATTGCCTGCATCCCCATGAAGGCTCTCCTAAAAGGGATGATGGCCATAGAATGGCCGGGCCCCCCACCTGTAAATGTAAAAGGCCTGCTCAGTGTAATTGCCAGTACCACTATGCAACCCAACTCCGAAAGGTCATTGTCGGAGCCCAGCTTTGCTGTAATATCCAGGGAATACATGAACTTCAGTGTCAGGCTCGGTTATCACCTGCAGACCATCGAGGCGTATGCAGGTGAACGCATCAATGATAACTATATCCGTTTCTTGTTTAAAGGTGGCGGGGCATCCCATGACAGACGTGCCAGAAGGACTCGGCTCATAAAGGAGATTTTAGAAAAGATAGACTTTCACGTTGATAGGACCGGCGATGTACTGGATGGCAGGGTAACCAATTATGACAGAACCAGTATTGAGAAAAAACTGGGTGTAATGGCCAGGTTGACCGCATTCACCAAACAATTGGATATGACTCTATTTAATGATGCTGTTGTAGACTGGTATATCAAGGAATTCATCAAGAAACATTATAACGAGAAAACCAAACCGGACGCCTAACTTCTATTAATCTACAAAAATAGACAAAAAGCACGGCATAGTGTGTGATATCATGAAAAAAAACACTGATACCAGACTGAATCAGGCCCGAGGGCTCGTTCCGCTGATATAACTAAAACTCAGGCACTCTGCGTACACAGGAGATAAGGATGGCTGCACAAATTTTGGTTGTTGACGATGAACTTGATATGCTTGCGCTTCTTGCTATGATTATTTCGGAAAAGACCAAGCACAAAGTTACTACCACCAACAATCCCTTAGAGGTGCCTGAATTGATTAAAACAGGAGATTATAATCTACTGATTTCCGATCTCAAGATGCCAAGTATGGATGGTGTGGGACTCATCGCTGAGATTAGAAAGATAGATAAATATATCCCCATAGTCATCATCACTGCTTATGGCTCTGTTGAGTCGGCAGAAGAGGTTATACGTAAAGGCGCCTATGGTTGCATCACCAAGCCCTTTCGTAAGGAACAGATATTGATTGCTATTGATAGGGCATTAGAGTGGCAACAGATGAAAAAGGAGCTGCGCCGACTAAAAGAAAAAACAGTTGCCAATACTCCATAACCCTTTTTCCCCAAGCCCTTAGGGTCTGTCATGAATGTAATATTTCATGACAGACCCTCGTCCTTGCACAACATTTATTGGGCCAAAACAACCTTTTTCATCTCATCAAAGATCTCTATGAGCCTGATCATCCCCAGGACCTTGTCGCCCGACACCACCGGCATCCGGCCTATATTTTCGGTCACCATGGCGTGAACGGCCTCGGACAGGGGGGCACTTTCATCTATGCTAACCGGAAATGAAGACATAACCTCTTTGACTGTTTTTTTCAATTGTGCCTTACATTGTCCTGAGAACTCACCATCGTAATGAAAGACAGGATAGTTTTTAAATGATTCAGGGGTTAACCAGGAATCGCTACGCCCAGTCGGGGTATATTTAGGTACCATCGCCATCAGAGCGTCTCTATGCGACAGTTGTCCTATCGGCTCATTGTTTTCGTCCAGAACCAGAATCGCGTGATGCCCTGTTTTAGCCATAAGTTCAAAAGCATCCCTGACAGACTTATTCGATGAGATGCTATCGTAATCTTCAAGCGGGATCATCAGATCCCTTACTTTTCTTTCTCCACTACTTGTCATAATAACCCTCCGTTTTTTTTGAAGTGTTTGCCTCAACTTAAAAAACGCAGCCAGGATATCTGGAGCGTAAGGAGTCTATTTCTCCTTGACCTGTTCAAAGACCCGTCCGGGATGGCCTTCCAGCTCACGGATCCTGCTTTCCTGAATTTTCATTTCATGGGCCTTTTTCTTTTCATAGGCCTGTGTCATCTTCTCCAGCAACTCATCAAAATCTGCGGGTTTCATTATGTAATCAAAAGCGCCTAATTTCAGTCCATCAATGGCCGTTTCTACGGTTGAGTGGCCGGTGAGCATAATCACCTCCATGAGCGGCCTTATTCTTTTCATTTCCTGAAGAGTTTTCACACCGCCCATACCCGGCATTTTAACATCCAGTATTACCACATCAAAAAGTAGTTTATCCAGAATCTCCAGTGCCTTTTCCCCGCTTTCCGCACCGGTAACATTAAGTTCTCTCTTTTGAAGACGTTTTATAAATGTTTCGCGAAAATCATCCTCATCATCAACTACCAACACCCTAAACTCTTTCATTGTTATCCCTCCTTATTATATTCTGTTCAGCAAAAGTCCCTAACAGTGTGCCAGGTATAAGAATATACCTACAGGAACAGTTGCAAGCCTTGCCCACATCTTATTTCTTTGACAAAATTCCGTTATTGCATTAGGCTTTTTACTTGGATTGGTGACACGGCCAAGTATTAGATTTAAAAGAAAATTTAAAATAAATATGATCATGGAAACAGCTAACATCGACCTTCCAAGTTCAGAGAGACTGATTCCAAACAGGTTATATGCTTCGATCTTATCTGCAAATGCATCAACATATGAACCCTTTGCTTCAAAGCCTTGTTCAAACTTGAAAGAAGCAGCAATATCTTCAATCAGACTCTGATATACGGCTACGTCATCTGCTGCATAAAGATTAATATCAAGATAGACCAGGTGAGTCCGTCCCATAAACACCCAGTGGAATTCTTTTGCCTCATGTTCCCCGAAAAGTAGATAGTTGCAGGTAAAACTGAAATCATTTCTATCTTTATTCAGGACCGGAGTGCCTACGGTAACATCTTTTGCACCTTTTTCAACGAGTCTTTTTTCTATCTGCGCTATGAAATCCTTAATCACACCAGGATCAAAAAAATCATCTGTTTCAAGGCGATCAGTAAAGACCTTAAAGCGCTTTTTCTCATGTTTGTATGTCCTTACGCCAAAAAGAACAAGGCCTTTTGCTGTTTGGGCTGTATCATCTAAATACACAAACGTCTTGTCATACTTTTCTACGGCATCCTTACACCATTTGAGATGCTTTGGATCAAACAAACTCTTTTCCAGCCAATCCTGCGAAATCTCTTGAACACCGGATGGCATGGCCAAAGAAAAGTGAGCGCTGTCATCCGCATACAGGCTGCCTCCTGCACCATAAAGTGTGGAGGGAACAAGCGCCGTCAAAAGGAAACACAGCCCTGTCAGACACTGGACTATCCACGCGGAATACCCGGCATTGCGCCTTGACCGGATAACACCTGCTGTTTTTTTTATTATACTTCCTGACATCTCAATCCTTGTTTAAGGTCGATGTTTCTTTTATTAAGATAGAGGCCCTTTTTGCAAAGGGCCTCTATTGCCCCCCAAAGTATGTTTATGGTGCTATTGCAGGCCACGGCAGGAGCTGCCAGTACCCGAAAAAGCATACCACCCAGAGGATAAGTATGGATATGAAAACAAACGGCACTCCGTACTTGATAAAGTCAAACGGGGTGAGGAGCTGCTCGCCTGTTTCCGGATGTTTGGCCATACCATAAGCTATAGCGTTATTTACAGTACCTACGATCATGCCGTGGGCATAAGAAGACCCGAATGAACAGGCAAGTCCCACCTTCCACAGATGCACACCGCCGATAGCGGCCATAGGCAGAACCACAGGCCCCAGAGCGCCGACTGCTGCGCCGTCACTCATGAAGTTGGTAATAATTGTGGTGATAAGACTTGCGGCAAGTACAATACCCATGCCTTTGTGGAAATACTCCGGCAGTATTCCTACAAATGTCTGGGCCAGCCACACACCCGCGCCTGTATTATTCAGGGCAACACCCATGGCGCACGCTCCGGCATAAAGTGCTACAACATCAAAGCGCACCCTCTTCTGAACATCTTCCCATGTCATCAGGCCTGTGACCAGGATCCAAAAGACTATAAACATGCTCGTACCGCCAAGGCCGAACTTCCCGCTAAAAACCATCCATAAAACAACCTGTGCTCCAAACAAAACGGCCATGGTAAGCTCTTTTCCTCTAATAGGCCCCATACCCTCAACACCCTTTTTCATTATATGACCCAGGTCCATCTTAAGCGCAGGCCCGGTCTTTCTGGCCATGGCAAAATATACCCAGAAGGCGCAGGCAAGAGCAAGAGGCGGCACCACAGGCAGGCCGTACATCATCCATGTGAGAAAATCCATGGGCAGGCCATAGGTTGAGAAATAACCGATCATTATAGCTGATCGGCCTCCAACAGCAGGCGATCCTGATCCGCCCACGTTTCCGGCAAAACACAGCCCCAAAAACAGGCAGCAGGCAAGGGCATGAAGCTCTTTCTTGTTACAGCCTGCTTTTTCCCCGGCCAGATATACCATGCACAGGATCGGACACATAAGTGCAACCAGCGCGTGTTCTGAAAGAAAGCCCGCAATTACGGCTAAAACAGGAAAAAAGATAAAACAATAACCCTTGAGCCCCTTTATCTTACCCAGGAGAATATTACCTATCCTCCTGTCAAGCCCTGTTACCCCGACTGCTGCGGCCAGGATAAGCACGCCCAGGATAAAAAATACCGCATCCTTCATGTAGGCTTTTGATATCTCATTGATAGGCAGAATAAGCCAGATATACAGAACAAGACCGATCAGGATATCCGTACATGCCAGGGAGATCGCCTCCGTACCCCAGAGAAAGGCGATGGTAAAGAGCATGGCCACGCACAACTTCAGCTTCCAGGCCACCTCTTCCGGCGTGTATCTGTCTGCGCCCTTTTTTTTCATAAGACTGTTGAAAGAATCAACAAAGTTGGTTGTTCCGGACTTATACTTGGCGCCCAGCACTTTATCCTTCTGCACGAGGTTTACCATGCTCTGCGGAACGGGTATCACATAAGCCACAGTAACAAAAAAGATGATTAAACCCAGTATGATACCAGGCTGAAATCCGGGCGCCCCTTTCCACCATTTCCCGGAAAAAGGTTTGTGCTTTTCTACCGGTGCTGTTACTCCATGTTCCATTTTTGTTTTCCTCCTTTATATGTTTATATTTTCTTAACTTTTATCCTTAATGAAACCCTTATGCTTCAAAAAAGAGGCTGGATTAAAGGCTTAAGTCAAAGTAACTTAAACATCCTGCATCTTATCTTCATGCTGTCTTTGGTCGATCCAATCCATCTATTTTGAATTGAGTCCTAATTAACAAAGAGCTGTCTTTTCCTATATACATAATATCCGAACAGACACATAAGTGTAATAGGCGCCAACGGATCAAATGAACCGGACGATATGATCGCGATAAGATTATTGACGACCCCGAGAACCAGAAATATTATATATACGCTCCACGCATGTCTCTTTAACCTTAAGAATCCATTAAATATATAAATACTTATTCCGGCATGGAGCAAATGGATCATAATTGCCGGCCACCCTGAAAGTGCCAATCCTATAAATCTGACCGGCATTTTGGAAAAAGCCGCACAAACACAAAATATGCCGCTGACAAGCATGATTCCCCCCAAAAGGGTAATCCCCATAGGTTTTCTTTTGTACATTCTCCTTTGCGACACATTACACCCCATCTGGGTATTATCTGTTTTTTGAGATAGACATTTGATCTCCATTGTCCCGACATTTCCCACCATATCACCTCCCCCCACTGATATCACCGTTGCCTGTTTATCTGGCCGAAGAGGATATCCGGTCATTACTCCCCTTTATCCCCCAAGTTCTTTTTAATAAGCTCCTTTAAGTAGTTCATGTCCACCGGCTTTGACAAATAACCCGTGCAGCCCATGCTTTCTGCGGTCTGTTTTTTACCCCACGCAGGATAGGCTGATATCATAATCACAGGTAGTTGCCTGTTGATAGCCCTGAGCTTTGCCAGCACCTCGATTCCGTCCATCTCCGGCATGCAAACATCGACGATAGCCAGATCAAATGGCCTGTCTGCGGCAAGTCGAAGCACTGCCGCTCCTGAGCCTGCGCACTCAACATCATAACCCGCTTTGCCCAGCACCCGTTTTAAGAGCACCTGCATGTTCTCCTCATCATCCACGACCAGAATCTTATACGCCATAAGCTTCTTCCATATACCACCACCCTGGTCCTCCCGCAGCAGAGAAAGAGGGCATTTCAGACTTTTTTACGAAACCATCAACTTTTAAACTCATTATTTATTGTAAAGCAGAAAGTGTACCAAAGAGGAGGGCTAACGATTCAAAACGATAACATATTGTATTAACAATTAATTATCAATGGTGAGGCACGCTGGACTAATATAGGAAGAGTGTATTTTCGTTTAGAATAATGGACACTGTCCATTTAGTTGGACACTGTCTATATATATTTTCGTTCATCAAAACATTTTACTCCGAATCAGGGTAAGCGTTCACGGAACGTGAACGGCTATGCATCAGGATAATACCTTTTGATGCATTCAGGACATATTCCATGAGAAAAATCTATTCCCGACATTTTTTGGTTGAGATACTCTTCAATAGAAACCCATGCACACTTATTGTGTTCCCTTTCATAACGTATTTTCTTGCAATGCATGCATATCGGAAGATTAGATTCATATATCTGCAGGCGTCTTTCAGCTCTTTTCGATTGTATGGCTCTTTCAATAACAAAAATAAGCTCTTTCCCAAGATTCGCTGTTTTTTCAGCGACAAAATCGTCCGCTCCTATCCGCATTGCCTCAACCGCTGTCTCAACACTTTTTGTATTGGACAAAATTACAATGGGAACACAATTATTTCGAAGCCTGACATTTTCTATCAATTCCAGGGCATTCATCTTCGGGATGTTTAAGCCTGTGACAAGAATATCATATTTCAGCCCTGTCACGTTTTGCAGGGCGGCCTTGCCGTTTTCCACGCATGTAACCTCATATCCGCCGCCTTCAAGAAAAGATGTAACCGTACGGACGATTAAGGGAGATTCATGGACAAGCAATGATTGTTTCATAATGATTTCTCAATGCCAAAAGCGCATATTTTATTATATAATGAACTTCGACTTATTCCAAGAATCCTGGCAGCCATTGTCTTATTGCCGCTTGTCTCTTCCAATGCCTTTAATATGGCTTTCCTTTCCGCATCCCGGCCAGCGGCTTTGATTGAGGTTTTAAACGGTTCCAACTGCTTGGTTTTACAGGGCATTGTTTGTCTGACAGGCAATGAAAGCGCAGCTTCATCAATAAAAGGACCAGCGCTTAGAAGTACCGCACGCTCCATGACGTTCTCAAGCTCTCTGACATTTCCAGGCCATGAATTTTCCATGATGGCGCGCATGGCATCCGGCGTGATATCGGAAAGTTTTTTGTCATAAATAGCAGCATATTTTAGCATAAAGTGATATGCAAGCGCAGTTATATCGGACATTCTTTCTCTCAAGGGAGGCATATCCACGGTGACCACAGCCAGCCGGTAGTAAAGATCCTTTCGAAAACCTCCCTCATGCATTGCTTGCTCAAGGTCTACGCTTGTAGCTGCTACCACCCGCACATCTCCTTCAATACTGGCAATGCCGCCTACCGGTCTTACCTCTTTTTCCTGAAGCACCCGGAGCAGATTCAACTGCATGGCCTGAGAGATTGTCCCGATCTCATCTAAGAAAAGCGTGCCCTTGTCTGCCGCAATAAACAACCCTTTTTTATCTTTAACCGCTCCGGTAAATGATCCCTTGACATGGCCGAAGAGTTCGCTTTGCAAAAGATGTTCAGGAAAAACGCCGCAATCCACAGCTATAAAAGGTTTGTCTCTCCGGCTGCTCAGGTTGTGGATAAGCCGGGCGATCAACTCCTTACCGGTACCGCTTTCTCCCTGGATCAGGACTGTCGCCTGGCTGTCTGCCACCCTGGCAATGAGTTTCAACACATCCTGCATGGCGTTGCTCTTTCCGATAATCTTTTTAACTCCATCTTTGTCTTTCAGCTTCTCGCGGAGTCGTTTGACCTCATTACGAAGTTCGCAATATTTTAAGGCCTTGCCTGTTACCAGAAGAATATCATCTTTGCGGAAAGGCTTGGTCAGATAGTCGAATGCACCTGTCTTCATAGCCTCAACCGCAGATTCGATAGTGCCGTAAGCCGTGATTACAATAAAAGGAATGTCCGAATATCCGGCTTTTACCTCCTTTAACAGATCCATGCCGCCAAGGTCAGGCATCAAAAGATCAGAAAATATCAGATCAAAGTCATTCTTTTCCAATAGACTGATCGCCTCGGTTCCACTGGCCGCGGTTCGCACCTCATGCCCCTGTTTTGTGAGAATTTTTTCAAACAGCTTGAGCATGTGCTGCTCATCATCCACCACTAAAATCTTCGCCAACACCGTATCCACCTCAATCTTTTATCGGAAAATAAAGGCTGCATATAGTTCCTGCTCCCTTTTGATTCTCTATTTTAATTTTTCCCTTGTGGTCTTCCATGATACGCTGACAAACAGAGAGCCCCAACCCTGTCCCCTTGCTCCCCTTGGTAGTAAAAAAGGGATCAAAAACACGATCAAGAGCCTTTTCAGATATCCCGTTACCTGTATCTGATATGCTGACCTGTATCCAATCGCCGGGTCCCGACAACCGCTCTTTGTGTACAAGACCGATACCAAAAGCGAGAACACCCGCATCAGGCATTGCTTGAATAGCATTAATCATCACATTAAGGAAAACCTGCTGGATAAGCTGTGGATCAAGCTTGACACGAGGGAGTCTTGTTTCAAAATCCTTTTTTATATTCACCTTGTTTTTCTTGATTCTGGGGGTCAGCAATACAATTGAAGATTCAAGAAGTTCAACTATGTCTACAGGAATCCTCTCAGGGGGCTTTAACCTGGCAAAGTCCAAAAGGTTTTTTACCACGTCTACACACCGGGCTGTCTCTTTTTCGATAATTTTGATCGGTTCAATCAAAGGATCTTTCAAAGGAATCTCATCTAAAATATCCTGGACAAACCCGAGGATAATGCCAAGGGGATTGTTGATTTCGTGGGCAATACCGGCTGCCAGCTCTCCCATGAAGGCAACCTTGCTGGATCGATGAAGCTGATTCTGCAACATATTTCGCTCTATAAGCAGCCTGCGGCATAGCTCCTCATCTTCCCTTGCTTTTGCTTCCCGGATCCGCCTGGCAGTTACGTCCCTGACAATTATAAGAAAATGCCGCGTCTTCCGGTAATCAAAGGGGGCAAAAGAAACATTTGCCGTGAATATCTCACCATTTTTTTGCTGAAGATCAATATCAACCTCGGTCGTCCTTTCGATATCAGGCAAACATGAGAAAATATATCGCTTTTGTTCATAAGTCGCGCAAAATTTTTGCAGATTGTTTTTCAAAAATTCCCGCCGGGCATACCCGATACGCTTTTCCAACCATTTGTTGGCGAAAATTATACGGCCTTTGCTGTCTACGATCAACAGGGAAAGGCGCGCCTCTTCAATCATGGTCTTAAACAATGGCATCTCCGTATCTTCCTGCATGTCTGCAGGCGAAAAGCTGGAATCCAAGTGCTAAAATTACTATACAACACCCCGGCATAACCTTGCAACAGGCAAAACCGGCAATCTCACCACAAAAAACGATTTTTCTCCTGAATCGATCTTTTTCTTGCATTAAAACCATTTGCGATTATAATCAATAAGTTTGGAAAGAGTTTTTGATGAACTATTAATATCTGACCCAAATTAATCTCCAAAACCGACTTAAACTCACCAGAGTTGCTCTGACAATTGTCTGGAAAAGGGGAAGGCACAGGCTTAGGTCTTTCTGTAAGTCACGGCATCGCAGCGAAATATGAGGGGACGATTTCCTGCGAAAGCAATACATCTATAACCCAAAAGGAACCACTTTTAAAATTACACTTAGGATTAAACAGGACTAATTATGGATGGAAGAATTTTAATAGTTGACGATGAAAAAGACATGCTTGTCCTTTTAAAAAGAATACTTACAGAAAAAACCAACCATATTGTTGAAACAGAATATGATCCTTTGAAAGTAATAGAACTGTTGAAAAAACATCAATTTGATATCATAATAACTGATTTGAAAATGCCAAAGATGGATGGGATAGCTATTCTTGATATGGCAAGAAATATTCAACCCTCTGCTATTGTGGTAATTATGACAGCATATGCCACTATTGAAACCGCTGTAGAAGCAACCAGAAAAGGCGCTTTTGACTATATATCCAAGCCATTCCGTAAAGAACGGATACTTATAACAATTGACAAGGCCATGGAATGGCAAAAGCTCGCCCAGGAAAATATAACTCTGAGAAATTCTCTTAAGCAAATAAAAGAATTTCCTCCAATTATCGGCGCAAGCCCCTCTCTTTTGTCAATTACAAAAACGATTGTTCAGGTAGCCGAATCAACAGCTACGATTCTTATAACCGGAGAAAGCGGCACAGGAAAAGAACTGGCAGCAAAAGCTATTCATTATCACAGCAACCGTAAAGACAAGCCCTTTATAACGGTCAACTGTACAGCCATGCCTGAACAAATAATAGAAAGCGAACTTTTTGGTCACGTCAAAGGCTCCTTTACGGGCGCATGGAAAGATAAAAGGGGAATTGTTGAAGAGGCGGACCAGGGCACTCTTTTCTTGGACGAAATAGGAGATCTGAACATGGCCATGCAGGCCAAATTGCTTCGGCTCCTGCAGGAAGGGGAATACAAGCCGGTTGGAGGTCTAACAACAAAACAAGCAGATATCCGTTTTGTAGTTGCAACCAATCAGGATCTTAAAAAGCTGATAGAAGCAAAACAATTTCGAGAAGATCTTTACTACAGGCTAAATGTTATCAATCTACACATGCCCCCTTTAAGGGATAGAAAAGAAGACATCCCAACTTTAGCATATCATTTCCTCAAAAAATTCAATTCGTTAAACGATAATAAAATAAGTACTATTGCCCCCGAGGCAATGTCGGCGCTAATGTCTAAAACCTGGCCTGGAAATATCAGGGAACTGGGAAACTGTATTGAGCGCGGGGCACTTCTCTGCCAATCCGATATTATTAAAATCTCAGATATCTTGCCACAAGAACCTGTAGTGCATACTTCGCCTGTTTTTGATCACAATATTTATACACTTCCATTTAAAGACGCAAAGGAAATAGTTATAAAGGCTTTTCATAACAGATATATTTATTGGATCCTTCAACAAAATAAGGGTAATATTTCCAAGGCTGCCGAGCAGGCTGACCTGCAAAGACAATATCTCCACAGACTCATAAAAGAAGAGAATATTAACGCTGAAATATTTAAGTAACCTTCCAAATTTTATTGATGTAACCTGATTGTTTCACCATCCTAACTTATTGGTATTTCATAATCTATCTGTATAATCTTCATTCCTGCACACCGATTACTGCAACCTGATTGTTTACAGAAAGTTTAAAACCCAAACACAATTAATAAAATCAATAAGCAATTAATAATTATTACAGGTAATTAAGATTTTATTCCCGCCGACTGATTTTTTGGCACCTGTATTGCTACTTAATAATAGTTTGTAACAGTTCATCCTCTAAGGCCCAAAGAAGGAGACCCTTTCAACAAGGAATATAATGGAACAACTAAAGGTTAAGGATATTTCTCTCCTCATGGATGAAAATCTTTCCATAAGGCCATCTGTTTCTGTAGAGGACAAGATTACAGATGCAATTGAAGTCATGCTTAAAAACGACCTCGACTGCATTGCCGTGACAAGCAAAGATAAAATACTCGGCATGATAAAATTGGAAGATGCGCTTAAAGTAATCGGATTAGAAGGTGACCTGAAAAAAAGGGCAGCAAAAATTATTGTCAGACATGGACGTAAAATTATAATAAAGTAATAGGCATATTTTTTTAATGACCATTATCAAATTTAAACAATAAGGAAGGGAGGGGATAAAATACAATAAGACAGCTTGCAGATGGTTCATTTCTAAACAAAATGTACAAGTTCAATATTTGTCTTAATCAAACAAATATTGAACATAATTATAAAATCAGTGGAAAAGGAGAAATATTGCTATGAATTTCTTTAAACAATTGGGCAGTTTTATGATGATGGGCGCAAGGGCCCATGCAAAATGGGAGCTTGATGTTTCCAATACAATACTTGGAGACAAAAAGCGGCTTATTATTCTTGGCCTGCTTGCCATTCCTGCAATACTGGGTGGTATTGCTTTTGCAGATCAAATCGGCGGAGCCCTTCCCGCACTGCTTGGAGGCAAAAAGGCTTACAGCCCGGCTTTTTACAGTACAGGTATCTTTGTCGTATCAATCCTTATTGGAATGGGTGCGGGCCTGATTACCGGCTGCATCGGAGCCGGCGGTGGATTTATCATCGCGCCTGCCCTTATGAGCGCGGGTATCAAAGGTATCCTTGCAGTTGGAACCGACCTCTTTCATATCTTTGCCAAGGCAATAATGGGAAGCGTAATCCACAGGAAGTTAGGAAACGTATCAGTGCCTTTGGCCATGGTCTTCCTTATAGGTGCCATCATAGGAGCCACGGCCGGCGGAATTCTTAACCGCGTACTTTACGAAATCAACCCGGTACTCAGCGATGCATTTATCACGACTGTCTATTCAGGTATGCTTGGTTTTCTGGGTATTTATTCTATGGTTGACTTTCTCAAGGCCAGAAAGGCTCCTGGTGCGGCAGATGAGGGCGCACATGGCGGAAAAAGCGAAGGTGCTGATCTGGGCGGCCTTCCTAAAAAACTTCAGGCCGTAAAAATACCTCCTTTGGTTAAATTTGATTTTGACCTTGTACAGGGAGGCAGAGGCATTTCATGGGTATTCCTGGTAGCCAGCGGCGCGCTTGTCGGACTTGCGGCAGGCATTATGGGCGTTGGCGGCGGCTTTCTGACCTTTCCCATATTTGTCTATGTCTTAGGTGTTTCATCCATGACAACCGTTGGAACCGACATTTTCCAGATCGTTTTCACGGCAGGTTATGCATCAATAAGCCAGTATGC
The DNA here is from genome assembly GCA_035529315.1 of Anaerolineae bacterium. Classification (NCBI taxonomy): domain Bacteria; kingdom Bacillati; phylum Chloroflexota; class Anaerolineae; species Anaerolineae bacterium. The sequence continues at coordinate 72,834 of DATKWZ010000015.1, read as the reverse complement.
TATTTACGGCTTTATCTTTTATACACTCGCTATGGGCATGCTCCTTGGCTCCCTTCTGGGAATCCAGATAGGTGCATTGGTAACAAAGGTCGTTCCCGGAATCACGATCAGAGGCTTTTATGCTATGGCTGTCATGGCTGGTTTCGTTAACCGTGTCTTTGCCCTGCCCGCAAAACTTAACGCAATGGATGTTATCAAAATTAATCCAGGACTCGCAAGCGTACTTGAAAGCATAGGTGTCTGGGCATTCTTCGTTGTAATAGGAGCGTTTTCTGTCTGGGTAATCGGAACGTTTCTGGTCAACATTCCAAAACTTAAGGGAGAGGGGGTGTAATCATGATTGCTCATAAAAAAGAATTTTACGGCGGTGCTGCATTATTTGTGGCGTTTTTTGTTGTCTTGTTTATAATATTTTCACCTGTCTTTAATGGACAGAACGGCATGCAATATCTGGATTCTCTGTATAACTCAATCTCCAAAGGTTCCGCATACTATATTCCTAAGGTAAAAAAAGAAACAGACACATTTATAGGAAATACTGTAAACATGACCCTTAAAATGGCGGATGAAAAGCAGGCGCAACAGACAGCTCTGCTGCTTACAAAAGCTGGCGCAAGAGCAGACGTATCAGGAGCCCAGCTAAATGTATCCGGCGATCTTGGCAATATACTTGCGGCCTGTCTGACAGATTCAGACAGCATGTATAATAATGACGGAGCGACAGTCTCAGACAAGTACGGTTACAACGAGAGACAGGCTCTTTATAACTGGTGGACGGCTCTAAAGGCAGCAGATAAAAACTTGAAAAAGCAGAAGCTGTTTAAAGAAGCCAAGGTCGTTGCATTGGCTATAAAGAAGGTTGTTGAAACTTCTTATAATTACTATACAATTGAACCACAAAAAATTACCGACAAAATGGGGATCGTTATATTTTCTCTGGTTTTCTATGTGTTTTACACGCTGTGGTATGGTTTTTCCATTTTATTCATGTTTGAAGGATGGGGACTGAGACTGGAACATTAAATTAATTTACATATATATTTAATTGCAGGGCCATATCGGGCCCTGCAATTTACGCCCTTATCCCAAAGTTTCCATGATACCGTATTTTTTTGTCTTTCTCCACAAAGTTGTTCTTGGGATATCAAGAATTTTTGAAGCCCTTGCCTTATTATAATTAGTGGCCTCAAGCACCCTGATTATATGTGCTTTTTCTTCTTCATAAAGGGAAAGCAGCTCTCTGTTTTCAACTGTCTCTACTACCAGGTGGTCAAGATCCTCAGGCAGTTCGTTTTCATCAATCCAGACTCCTTCTCCCAGAGCAATGGCGCTTGAGACCATGTGTTCAAGTTCTCGGACATTCCCTGGAAAAGAATATTTCATTAAGACCTCTTTGGCTCGTTTTGAGAACCCTTTAATCCTTTTATTGTAAAGCCTGTTGTATTTATCTATAAAATGCTCTATTAGCAGAGATATGTCTTCTTTCCTTTCCCTGAGTGAGGGAACGCGTATTTTGACTACCTTTAAACGAAAATAAAGATCCTCTCTAAACCGTCCGGCCTTGATTTCGTTTTCCAGATCTTTATTTGTGGCTGATATCACCCTTATATCAAGGTCAACCGGATGAGATCCACCTACTCTAAGCAGCTTTTTCTCCTGAATTACCCTGAGCAGCTTTACCTGCATGGAAAGAGGCATTTCCCCTATTTCATCAAGAAAAACAGTTCCGCCCTGAGCTGCCTCAAGCAAACCAACCTTAATGCTTTCTGCGCCTGTAAAAGCCCCCTTTTCATGGCCAAAAAGTTCATTGGCTATCAACTCCTCTGTAAAACTGCCGCAATTAAAGCTGATATAAGGTTTATCCTTTCTGGGGCTGCCAAAATGTATGGCCATTGCAGTTAACTCCTTGCCTGTTCCGCTTTCGCCCTGAATAAGAACATTACAGTTCACCTTGGAAACCTTTTGAATAATTTTAATCAACTCACGTACAGGAGAACTGACACCAATAATTTTTCTCACATTATCTTTTTTAAGAAGATCCTCTTTAAGACGCTTGTTTTCATGGACCAGAAGCACTTTATCAGCAGCACGCTTTATTATCAGCATAACCTGTTCAGGAGTAAAAGGTTTTTCAAGGTAATAAAAAGCACCTCTTTTAACTGCTTCAACCGCCTTTTCTATTGATGCATAGCCTGTAATAATTATAACTTCGGTTTTGGGATAATTTTCCTTGATCTTCTCTAAAATCTGCATACCATCCATTTCAGGCATGCGAAAATCGGTTAGAACAATGTCAAAAGGCTGGTTTTCCATTCTTTTGATTGCTTTGATGGGGTTTATAAAGGTTTCAACCTGGTAGCCACTTTTACCAATTTTTCTCTGCAAATTTTGCAAAACCAGAGGCTCATCATCAATAACCGCAATACGCATCAATATGTTTTCATCGTTTTTTTTCAACGATAAATTTCCTCCAACAGCAATTTGCTTTTATTATCTCAGGTTTTATTAAAATCCGCAGGAATATTTCTAGAAGGGAGAGTTACGGTAAATCTTGTATATTTTCCTTCTTCGGTTTCAAGATTGATCTGTCCACCGTGCATTATAATGATTCCATGTGAAACAGAAAGACCAAGCCCTGTACCTTTACCCGGTCCTTTTGTCGTAAAAAACGGATCAAATATATTAGGCAGAATATGGGCAGGTATTCCACATCCATTATCTTCTATCTGAACGGCCAGGAATCCTGATATTTCAGATTCTTTAACATTTATTATAATTTTTCCATTTTTGTCAACAGCATCTAATGCATTAAGGATTAAGTTTAAAAATACCTGCTTTAATTGCTGGGTGTCACCGCGGATTTTGGGTAGGTTGGGCTGAATTTGAGTTTCTATTTTTGCTCCGGAAACTTTTACCTGATTGAGCGCCAGCTTAATAGTATCGTTAACCAACGCTCCAAGATCAAGAGGTTCAGAAACAGATTCGCTTTCTCTTGCAAAATCCAGAAGATTGCGAACTATACTCCTGGACCTGTTGGCTTCGCCAATAAGATCGTTTAGCATTTCAAGTAGTTCATCTTCTGACAACTCCTTATGATCCTCAAGCATTGCATGTGCCGTGAGCATTATATTGTTAAGAGGGTTGTTTAATTCGTGAGCAACCCCGGCTGTCAGAGTTCCAACTGCTCTAAGTTTATGTGATTCCACCATCGCAGCTTCGTGTGATTTAAGTTGCTTAAGCATACGATTAATAGCCACCTCCACTGTCGTAAACTCATCACGGTACTTACGAATTGGTTTAAGCGGTGAAAAATCTCCTTTTGCTATTCTCTGAGTGCATTCAATTAGATGTTTAAGCGGTTTTATCAATCTTTGCACAAGAAAACGTGCAACGAATACTCCTATTAACAAAACAACTACAAGGCTGTAAAGGGGTATTCTCTGGATAAGGTGAAGCATTGCATTCATGGAATCCTGCTCCTTATAAACCAGAGCAGCCGCTACCTTAACCATTTCAGCGCCATATTTTCTTAAGGAAGTCTCAATTTTGCTCTTTTTTTCACGACTATCAATCCTGTTTTTCTCCAAAAGCATAAGTTCCTGCAACAGACTACTGTATCTATCAAGATGCTCAACAATAGTTTCTGTCTGTTCTGCAGATAAAACAGTTATTAATTTCTGCAAGTTCTGTGATAAAAGGGATTTTGCATTATAAGCGCATTGAATCGCATTTTCGAGATTAGTGCCATACAAAAAGTAATTTTTTTCCCATCTCCTTGCCTGTTCAATTTCAAACAGGTATCTTTCAGAGGCTTGAACAAAGTACAGTTTTTTCTGTATCCTGTTTATGGCTATAACTGAACCTACAATAATTGCTATCGAAAATAAGGAAAAAAAAATGAACACCAGAGACATGTGCAAACGAAAGCTAAATTGCGGTCGTTCAAGCAACCCCCTGTCAGCAGTAGTCAAAGCAAACTTTTTTTGAAATATCTTTTTTTCCTGCATGGTTTTTAGGTCTCAGAGCATTTAACATATAAGGCACTAACCTGTTCAAAACAAACAAAATTATATTTTATCTCATGCTAGATATTAATTTTCAAGCAATAAATCCCCCCCTTTTTTTACCAAAATTAATTATGCTTCTGCTACAATTTCTTTTTTATAACCAAGGGAAGCAGCTGCTTTTGCAATTAAGATACGGAGATCGTTAGGACTGAATGGCTTGGCTATCATATCAAAAGCGCCTTTGTCCATTGCTTCACGGGCTAGAGCTACCGTCGCATACCCTGTAATAATAATAACTTTGGTTCTGTCTGATTTTTTTTTCACCTGTTCTAAAACCTGGATTCCGTTCACATCAGCCATCATTATATCAGTAACAACAATATCAAACTCCTTTTCATTGATCCTGTTTAGAGCTTTTTGGGGATCATCAAATACTTCTACACCATAACCAGCTTTTTTAATCGCAGGCCCCAATCTGTTCCCAACTATAGCTTCATCATCCAATAGCAGAATTTCTAATTTTTCTTTCATTTTTTTACCCTCCATACATGTTAGAGCAGATTACTGCCCATGCGCAACCTTTGTAAATAAATCATAATCTATAAAAACCTCAATGTGTTTGACCCCTTCAATTCTCATGGCCTTTTGTTTCATTTCTAATACCTTATCCTGCGCCTTTTTCTTTATTGCTTTAGTATATGTATATACAGTTCCTTCATCGGATTTTACCTGCATTTTTGAATCTATATCAGCCAGAGTCGCCCTGACACGACATGACATTGCAACATTTTTCATGCATCTTAATGAATATGTCATTGGCTGAAATTTCTTGTGTTTTACGGTACTGATAATGGTCTCCAGAGCAGCTTCCATATCATCGCCCTTGATATGCCCTATGTTTATTACAAGATCATATAAGTTCGAATTTGCAATGTCTATATCATAAACAGCTTCAGCCCACTTTGTCCGCTCTTCATCCTCCTTTTCAATCACTTTACTTGCCTTATCCTGAGATATATTATCCAGCTTCATTCTGTTTTTTATCCTGTCCTCCAGGTTAGCAATAATCTGGACCTTGAGAACATGAGGAACCTCTTGGATAAGTGGAAGTCCGACGACCCCATAATACACTATATTATTTTTTAACAAACACTCTGCGATCAAAGTCTCAATAAATATTATATATTCAGGTTTAGTCTTGGAAAACATGCCAATGCCTGATGGTGCTTCTTTAAAAGCTCGAACAAGCTTTGGTTCAGAAACACCGAATTCCTTAGAAACCAGTGATAAAATATTCTCACTATCTATATACTCGTAATCCAATCTTTTGGCGGCACTTTTAGCTATTTGCCTTCCGATGTAAGAACCTGCGGTAATAGTTATAATGGACACTTTTGCCCCTCCTTAAAATATATTTTAAAGTTTTTTATATATTTTCCACGACCTGATTAAACTCCGTAAAATAAATAAAGCATGCCGATTAATACTGTTATAAATAATACTGTCATAATCCCGCCGGCCTTTATAAAATCTACACTTCTATATCTGCCTGGCCCCATATAAAGCGCATTAACCTGATGTGTCGGCAGCATAAACGAATTTGAAGTCGCCAAGCCTACCACAAGTGCAGCCATCCTGGGATCTATGCCCGCAGCTAGAGCCATATTAACCACAAGCGGCACAAGAAGTACTGTAGCGCCCACATTTGAAATAACGAGAGTAAAAAAAGTGGAAAGCACTGCGATGGCTGTCAACAGTACAACAGGAGAAACATCGCCCATTAAATTAAGAATAGTATGAGCAATCCACGCCGCCGTACCTGTTTTCTCGGTTGCAATCCCCAAGGGAATAAGTCCGGCAAGGAGGAAGATCGTCCGCCAGTCAACAGACTTGTATGCCTCGTCTATAGTGAGTACCCGGCATACAATCATTCCAAAGGCTCCGGTCATAAGACATACCGACAACTGAATTTTAAATATAATTATCATTACAAGGGCTACTGCCAGCCAAAAACCGGCTATTAAAGATTTTTGCGGTTTAATAACTTCACTTACCGGAGTTGTAAAAATAAAATTGTGTCTTTCCTGTAAAATATTAAACCGTTCCCAAGTACCCTGAAGCAGTATTGAATCACCTGATTGCAGTTTAAAATCTGAAAGCCCGGAATAAAAAGCCTTGTCTGAACGATAAATTGCCAATGGGTTTACCTGAAACTGTTCCCAGAAATGCGCCTTTCTCAGGGTTTTGCCGATTAACTCGGAACGAGGTGCAACGACGGCCTCAATGGTTCCGGATATGGCTGGAGACATTTCATTCTGGAATAATTCCAAAGAGTCTTTAATCTGCATTCCAAGTTCTTTGGCCATTTTCTCAACATTTTTCCGCAGTCCGTAAGCAACAATATCAACATCAGACCTTATCTCCATGTCTGAATCAACGGAAAGAAGCTTAAAACCATCCCTTCCGGCAATCGCAACAATATTTACCAAATATTTTTCCCTTAAATCTTTAATCGTCAAAGGATCTCTGAAATCGGTAAAATCACCAGGCACTTTTAACTCAAATGGATCGCCGATGTTTTCGTAAGAACTTGCAAGTCCCTTAATAGATTCATCAGCAGAACCGCCATCTCCAATTTTTCCCTTAGGAAGCACAAACCGTCCGAAAAAGATGAAGAACCCGATTCCAGACCCGACTAACGCCAAACCAATAGGAGTCACATCAAACAGGCCAAATGGCTTAAGATTAAAGGGAGCCAGCAAATCGTTTAAAAGAATCAACGGACTGCAACCCACCAGAGTTACAGTGCCGCCAAGAATTGCACAAAAACCGATGGGCATAAGCATCTGTGGAAGTGGTATGTTCATTGATTTGCTTACACGCCTGACAGCAGGCAGGAAAAGAGCTGCAGCACCGATGTTCTGCATAAAACTCGAAATTCCTGCTACAGTTGCTCCCATAGCAATAACAACCCGAGACGCGCTGTTGCCGGCCAATTTCATTACCGGCTTAACCAATCTGTTTATGAGTCCGGTTTTGTCCAGACCAGCGCCTATGATAATAACCGCAATGATAGAAATAACTGCATTGCTGCTAAAACCGGAAAACGCTTCTTTAGGTGTAACTAAATGAAGCAAAGGCAGCATAATCGTCATTAGTATAGCAACCATATCAACGCGAATCCATTCGACAATAAAAAGGAACACCGCTACTCCTATCATCATCATGACCAAAATCATTTCTGTTGTTAACACATTCGCTTCCATAAAAAATCAATCTCCTTTTTAATCAGATTAAACTACCTAATCATTCAAATCTCTTTGCTTTTTCCTTTACGGTTAATACACGGCAAGATGTCATCTGAGCCAGTAAAGATATATTTTTTTTGATTTTCTGATAATACTCATCCTGTTTATCAGGAACGGCAATCACTATCTCGGCTATGTTCAAATCCCGCACGAACTCGCAGACCTTTTCTATATATTCACCACGGCACTCGTACTGCTCAATGTTGATTCCTTCCATAGTACTCTTGTCTATAAGCAGCTCTACTTTTCCCCTGATTTTTCTTTCTCTGTCCTTTTCTTGAGGAATGTCTGGCTCAAAACAATCTGACATTGCTTTATCATCTTTTGATAAGAACAGAAAAATTGGCTTAGAGCCGCTTCTCTTGGCGAATTCAACAGCGTAACGAGCCGCATTCAGCGATATCTCAGAAAAATTATCCAAAGGTACGAGTATCTTGTTCAACTAACTTTATCCCTCATTGATTAAATAAATTATATGGCCCAGGCCTTAAAGGGAACCACAGTCCCTTTTGATCAATTGAAGCTCCCCGCCGCAAGCAGCGGGGAATGCGCTCGCTTTTGCGGTTCAATAAAAACTATAATCAAGAAATATGCCAAATAATTATATTCAATAATTACGGATTGTTATATTTTGAAGATCAGGAAAGAGCAGTGGGTAGCGTTTCAATATGAAACGCATAGGACATGTTGCAGCTATTTGTTTATATTAAAGCCCAACAAGAGTAGATGATATGAAAATATGTTTCATTTCGGGACTATGTTTCATTTTGAAATTGAAACTAAAGGGCAAATAAAAGAAAAAGGATTTATATTCATTCTGGCTCGTTCGAGGTCATTTCCGGTATATTGACGGCATCTATACCTTTTTCATTAAATAATCTTTTCTCACAAGCCAACCGTAACTTTTCAATAAGTTCATCACGATCAAAAGGCTTCATAAGATAATCAAATGCCCCCAGCCTCATGCCTTCAATGGCAACCTGAACCGAGGCATGGCCGGTAAGCATTATTACTTCTGTAATCGGCTTGATTTTTTTTATTTCCCTGAGGGTTTCTATGCCATCTATTCCCGGCATTAAAACATCCAGCAATACTGTAATAAAATCCTGCTGTTTAATCTTCTCCAAGGCTTCACTGCCATTCATTGCCGTACTTATATCAAAACCTTTTTTTATCAAGAATTTTGAAAGGTATTTAAGCGTTATCTCCTCATCATCAACAAGCAATATCTTGTGCTTCATTGTCCACTCCTTGTTATAAATTCATTTAGAACACAGCTATCAATCAAAAAATTTTGATGCTGTCGATAGATGGCGGTTCCAAACAACCATTAATATTTCAATATGAAACGTTGGTTTCATATTGAAACTCTAATCAAAAAACCTGACTGTTTTGGCCATTAGAATGATTGAAGATTCCCTGCAGCAAGCTACGGGGAACGCGCTCGCTATTGCAGTTCAAAATATTACCGTTAAGGAATTAGGTTTCGTTTTGAAACGTCTTTATTGCCTCCCAAAATACCGTATAAATATAACTATTTGTAATTTAAGGGAATCCGATCTGGCACATTTTTTGATTACAATTCTATGCAATATACATGCTAAAAATTAATCTGCTAAATTGAAGTCTGGAGTAAAGATGTTTGGATTAAGGAAATCAATAAAAAAAATCTTTTCGGGTAAAAAAGGGGAAGGCCCAACTTCCGAAAAATCGCCCGACGATGTTATCCGCTCCCTCTTCAAAACAAAGTACTGGAATTTCAAAAGTCTTTTAAGCATCAATAATACAATTCTTAAGATTATGTCGGAAATGGAATTGGCACTGCAGGGAAACAAAAAATTCAGCATGGAATTCATTCGTGCAAACTGCATATCCATTTCAGTAAATATATATAAACTCATTGAAAAAATAAATGAGCTTTCCGACAATCGTTATGAAACGCTCTACCATGCTTTTGCCGATATTCAATATAAAATAAATCAAATAATAGAAAAAAAGGAAGAGGCAGACGAAGGCAGACTGGTTATATCGATTGAAAATATAAATAAAGACAGCGCAAAGCACACTGGCAGTAAGATGGCGAATTTAGGCGAAATTATGGACATGGAACACCTTAGTGTTCCGCATGGTTTTGTTATTACAACCTCTGCATATAATCTGTTCCTGAATCATGGTTCTCTCCAAAAAAAAATCAGCCAGCAGCTTCAATCAGTTGATATTGAAGATATAACAATGCTGGGAAATGCCAGCGCAAATATCGAAAAGCTTATAATGCAATCAAGTGTTCCTTTAGAACTCGAAAAAGCAATACTTGCGGAATACCAGTGCCTGGAAGAAAAAACAGAAAAAGATGTCAAAGTATCAATGCGCAGCAGCGCCCTGGGCGAAGACAGCCAGGAAGCATCCTTTGCAGGTCAATATCACACAGAACTGAATGTAAGCTCTAAAGAACTTATTAACTCATATAAAAAAGTTCTTGCCAGCAAATATTCTCCATGGGCTATTACATACCGTTTCAATAAGGGCTTTAGCGATGAAGACATTGTCATGTGCGTTGGCTGTGTGGCAATGGTTGAAGCTGTTTCCAGTGGAGTTATGTATTCAAGAGATCCAGGCAACATCCACAATAATCAAATATTCATCAATGCAGTTAAAGGATTAGGCAAATCAGTGGTCGAGGGGAGCACATCACCTGATTTATTTGTGGTTTCCAGGAAGCAGCCATTTCAAGTGGTTAAAAAAGAGATTCATGCCAAAGATCAGGAAACTTTAACTTTTTCCAACAAAAATCTCCAAACCGTCAAAATGCCTGATACAGAAAAAAACCTGCCGGCTATCACGGATTTACAGGCCCAATTTCTGGCAAAACAGGCTGTTATGCTTGAAAAGCACTTTCAAACGCCACAAGATATCGAGTGGACTATAGAAAAAAACAGTCAGATAAAGATACTGCAAACCCGTCCGCTGAAACAGATAATAAAGGAAGACAATAAATATAAAGATGACTCAGAAATAAAGGTTAATAACCGTGTGATAATCAGTGGGGGCATTACAGCAAGCCCGGGCGTAGCATGCGGGCCGGCATTTATCGTGAACTCGGACGAAGAAATTTATAAATTTCCCAGAGGCTCTGTTTTAGTGGCAAAAAAATCCCTGCCTAAATGGGCGGCGATATTGAATAAAGCTGCCGCAATTGTAACAGATCGTGGAGGAATTACCGGTCATCTGGCTACCGTTGCAAGAGAATTCGGTATTCCGGCGCTCTTTGATACCATTGAAGCAACCAGCAAAATTAAAAATAAATCTATTATCACGGTTGATGCCTTTGCACGGAAAGTATACGAAGAAAAAGCCGAGGCATTATTAAAAGCAAACCGCGCGCAACATACCAGTATAATTAAAGGAAGCCCTGTTTATATAACCTTGAAAAAAATGCTGAAGCATATCACCCCGCTGAATCTTACTGATCCAAAAGCCGGCAATTTTACGCCTGACGGCTGCCACACATATCACGACATTACCCGCTTATGCCATGAAAAGGCCGTAGAAGAAATGTTTGATTATGGCAAAAAGAACAGAAATATAAATACAGGGAAAAGGCTGGTTGCAAATGGTCTCCCAACCCAGTGGATGCTTATTGATTTGGGAGATGGTTTAAAAGGAGCAGTGGAAAAAAATACTGTAATACTTGAAAATATAGCATCTGTCCCGATGCTTGCTCTATGGGAGGGAATAACCGCTGTAGAATGGGAGGGCCCGCCTCCTGTTGACACTAAAGGATTGATGTCCATAATGGTCGAATCTACCATGAATCGTAATTTATCCCCATCAAATCAATCAAATTATTCTCAGAATGACTGCGCCATTATTTCAAAAAACTTTTGCAATCTAAGCTGCCGGTTCGGTTATCATTATTCGGTTGTACAGACTTTTATCAGTGATGAGTCCAGAGAAAATTACATAAAATTCTGTTTCAAGGGCGGGGCTGCGGACCTTACCAGAAAGCTTCGCAGAATGCAGCTTATAAAAGAAATTTTAGGCAAATATGATTTTCAGGTACAAATACATGAAGATTACATGAATGCAACTATCGAGGGATATGATAAATCTTTTTTAATAAAACGTCTTAAGATACTTGGATATCTTACAATGCATACAAGGCAGCTTGATATGATAATGGGCAACCCTGCCAGAGCAGCTTATTACAAGGAAAAAATGCTAAAAGACATAAGCTCCTGGTTCCCACAACCACGTGGATAGACTGAAGGCTGTTAGGGAGCATTCAGCCCTGTTCGCCTTAGAGTTACAATGATTTAATTGTCAGATAAGCGATGTATCCGACATATCCTGATAAAAGGACAACGCCATCCTTTTTCATAAGCATGCATTTCTTTCTCATCATCAGCCATGGTAAAAAACCGATAAATATCATGACCAGGTAATCAATTAGTAAACCGCTCTGAATAAAACCGCCTGGAATCAAAATAGGCCTGACCAGCGATGCAATCCCGAGTACTCCAAGTATATTGAAAATGTTACTCCCAAAAATGTTGCCAAGGCTGATATCCATCTCCTTTCTTATCGCGGCAACAACAGAAATGGCAAGTTCAGGCAGTGAAGTCCCGAAAGCAACTATCGTTAACCCGATAAACTTTTCACTTATACTAAATACTTGCATTATTTTTACTGCTGAATCAATCAGTATCTCCGCGCCTGATACTACAAATACAATCCCTGCAAAAATAAGTGTGATCTGTTTTGCCTTTGAGGAAATATATCCAATTTCACCACCTGCAAGCTCAGCGGTATAGTTTTCTTTGCTTGCCGTATATTTTGTTTCTTTCACGGCAAAGCGATAGTTAAACCATGTGTACAGGATGATTCCTCCCACCATAGTAGCTCCCTCAAGCCTTCCTATTTGAGAATTGAGAGAAATCAGCAAAAGGCATAAAGATATCCCGAGCATAATAGGTATATCTCTCTTAACAACAGAGCTATTACCTTTAATTGGTATAAATAATGCTGCAAGCCCGAGAACAAGAGCGATGTTGCAAATATTGCTGCCCACAACGTTTCCCACAGCAATCATGCTTTTTTGTTGTAAAGAAGAAATAACACTTACAACGAGCTCTGGTACCGAAGTGCCGAATGCAACTACCGTCAAGCCTATAACCATAGGCGTTAAACCAAGGCTTCGCGCGAGACTGGACGCCCCCTTTACAAGCCACTCCGCCCCATAGTAAAGCATCAACAATCCTATAACAAATAAAGCCCAGGCAAGCATCGTGCCTTAAATCTCCATTTATAAGCCCATCAAATAATGATACTTAGATTAATTTAGTTTCAATAAATTATCCATATAACAAATGTTTCAGATTTAACAAACAATATAAGTAATTAATTCAGGTTAGACCGTTTAACACTTCAAAATATATGATTAAAATACTTGCATATAAAATTAAATAGGTGTTAGCTTTCAGTTGTCAATATCTAATATCTGATTCTGATTATATAAGGAGAAACTATTCATGAACAAAGGGATAGATAACTGGTCTAAACTTGATGAACTTTGCATAAATACGATCCGCACGCTTTCCATGGACGCCATCCAAAAGGCCAATTCCGGCCATCCTGGCGCGCCGATGGGGCTTGCGTCAGCAGCATATGTGCTCTGGACCCGGATTTTAAAACACAATTCAGACAATCCCGACTGGCTGGACAGGGACCGGTTTGTGCTTTCCGGAGGTCACGCATCAATGCTTCTTTACAGCCTGCTATATCTTTCAGGTTATGATCTGAGCCTGGATGATATAAAAAATTTCAGGCAAATGGGCAGCAAAACCCCGGGGCATCCTGAATTCGGACATACTCCGGGCGTTGAAACAACAACCGGTCCCCTGGGGCAGGGTTTTGCCAATGCAGTTGGCATGGCAATGGCTGAACAACACCTTGCGGCAACATATAACCGCCCTGATTGTGAGATTGTGGATCACCATACATTTGTAATGTGTGGCGACGGGGACATGATGGAGGGGATAACATCTGAAGCCGCATCACTTGCCGGCCACCTCGGTCTTTCCAGGTTGATCTGTATTTATGATGATAACAAAATTTCTATCGAAGGAAGCACGGATATATCCTTTACGGAAGATGTCGCCCAAAGATTCAAGGCATACAACTGGCATGTGAATCAGGTTGAGGATGGAAATGATCTGGATGCGATTTATAATGCTCTTGTTGCGTCAAAGCAGGAAACTGATAAGCCCTCCCTGATTATGCTGAGCACACATATTGCATTTGGCAGCCCAAACAAACAGGACTCGTCAGATGCCCATGGAGCGCCCCTTGGTGAAGATGAAGTTAGGCTTACAAAGCAAAGACTGGGCTTTCCTGAATCAGATACATTTTACGTTCCTGAGCAGGTTCTTGATATATTCAAAAAATATACTGCCCGGGGAAAGGAAGCAGAATCAAAATGGCAGGAAAGATTCGAGATCTACACAGATAGATACCCTGATCTTGCAGAAAGATGGACAGATGCTGTAAGCAACACATTAAAGGATGGATGGGATGCGGAACTGCCGCATTTCGAAGGCTCCGTTGCAACGCGCGCAGCATCCGGCAAGGCGCTCAATGCTATTGCAGAAAAGGTTGCCTCTCTTATTGGTGGATCCGCTGATCTCGCTCCTTCAAACAATACAATTATCAAATCTTCCCATGATTTTCAAAAAAATATGTATGACGGCAGGAATATCCGTTTTGGCGTCAGGGAGCATGCCATGGGGGCTATCCTGTCCGGCATGGCGATTCATAAGGGTTTGAGGCCGTATGGTGGCACTTTCCTTGTGTTTGCGGATTATATGCGTCCTTCAATACGCCTTGCAAGCATGATGAAATTGCCTGTAATATATGTTTTTACTCATGACAGTATTGCGGTTGGCGAAGATGGTCCAACGCACCAGCCGGTTGAGCATATAGCGAGTTTAAGGGCCATTCCAGGGCTGACCTTAATCCGTCCCGCAGATGCCGTGGACACAGCAGAAGCATGGCGTATTGCGATGAAGAGTGTTAATGGTCCCGTAGCCCTGATCCTGAGCCGCCAGAAGCTTCCTGTATTAGACAGATCAAAATATGGCCCGGCAGAGGGGCTTGCAAACGGCGCCTATATCTTGTATGATTCAAAGGGGTCTGATTCAGAGGACAAACCAGACTTGATCCTGATTGCCAGCGGCTCAGAGGTTCATATAGCTCTAACAGCGGCCGGAATTCTTGCGGATCAAGGCGTTTCAGTCAGGATGGTCAATATGCCGAGCTGGGAACTTTTTGAAAAAATGCCGCGGGAATATAAGGATAAAGTCCTGTTGCCGGATGTGGAAAAGCGCATTGCCGTTGAAGCCGGCATTCCGATGGGATGGGAACGATATGTCGGAACCAGCGGGAAAATAATCGGCATAACCGGTTTTGGAGTTTCAGCGCCCGGTGGAAAAGTTATGGGAAAGTTCGGATTTACGTCTGAAAATATAGTTAAAAAGGCAATCGAGTTGTTAAAGTAAGAACCAGCTATTTTCACCACGGAGAACACAGAGAAAACGTTTCTTTTTTATAGAAAATCTCAGCGTGCTCTGTGGTAAGAATTTTTTGATTAAAAAGGAGGAAGCTTATGAATTTAAAGCTTATTCTGACAACATTCGGCCTGGTATTTCTGGCAGAGCTGGGGGATAAAACACAGTTTGCCACATTTTGTCTTTCTGCGGACAATGATTCAAAGATTTCCGTATTTCTAGGGTCTGCGATCGCCCTTGTGACAACTTCGCTTATCGCTGTGGTATTTGGCGCGGTCTTCAGCCGGTTTATTCCGTATAATTATATCAAAATCGGAACAGGAGTTTTTTTTATTATCGCAGGTATATGGTTTTTAATGTCTCCGGCCAGGAATGTGTAGATGGTGTCTTTGTACCTGTGTCAGAATTATTATGAAAAACCTTGATATTTTTATTTTGTTGTTCTATTTTTGAATAGTTAAAAGATCTTGAAAAAAGGTGGTTAAAAAACAGAGATGTCGCAGTTTACTGTAAGCCAGGATGCCGAAGGTGTTTTTCAGTTTAAAGGAGAGTTGACCATACATGGCATTGACTACCTGAACAAGCTTCTTCTTGATATTTCTCTTGCTCACGCAAAGAAAATTTCCATTTGTATGTCAGGGGTAACATTTGCAGACACTGCGTCGTTGCAGCTCCTTATCGCCTTCAAGAGGTCATTGAAACCCGAGACCGAATGGAGGTTGCTGGGATTGTCTCCTAAGCTGGAAAAGATTCTGGAAATAAGCGGTCTCAAAACAGCCCTGGTAGATTAGTTGATTGGAGGAACATGGAAAAACTTATCCTGGTGGTAGATGATTCTCCTACTGTTCGATCGTCGGTTTCCTTTTGCCTTAGTAATGCCGGATATAAGGTAACAGAGGCTGAAAATGGGAAAGATGCTCTTGAAAAGCTGGCAAACATGAAGGAAGAGGGGCAAATTCCTTCCCTGATTGTCACCGACGTCAATATGCCTCAAATGGATGGTATTGCTTTCATAGAAGAGGTCAAGAAAGGCGATTTTCGCTTTCTTCCCATACTTGTTTTTACCACGGAATCGGAAGAGTCAATGATAGAAAAGGGAAGAGCTGCCGGGGCTGCCGGATGGCTGGCAAAGCCTTTCCGCCCCGAGAAATTTTTGTGGGCAATAAAGAAACTGGTGTGGACTACTGATGAATGAACATGAAGAGACATTGCAGGTCTTTTTTGCTGAAACAGAAGACCTGCTCAAAAGATCAGAAGAGAGCCTGCTGCGCATAGAGACTGCTCCCGGACCCGGGCCCGACCTGGAAGAACTTTTTAGAGCAATTCACACTTTAAAGAGTGGTTCCGCCATGGTAGGGTTTAATACTCTTTCCGGATACGTTCACCTTATCGAAAACCTTCTGGACCGGATCAGAAATAATCAACTTTCCATAACCAGGCCGCTTATCTCCTTTCTTCTGGAGGATGTTGATTTTATCCGCGCCATAGTGGACAGGTGTGCTGGTGGTAGTGAAGATATTGATGCTGGTGTTTTAAATACTCGCAAAGCCCAGTTAAACCGTTTTTTGGGTATAGAGGGGGGTTCCGGGAAAGAGGAAACGATCAGGGAAGCAGTCCCTGATTCTGCCAAGGACAAGAGTTGGCATTATTATCATATCGATCTTAAGTTTAGAAAGGACCTTTTCAATTCCGGCCATGATCCTCTTCTTCTACTGCTAAACCTGACAGAGTTGGGAGAATGTGTGGAAGTAGCGGCGGATACTTCTGAACTTCCCCACTATAAAGGGATGGATTTTTATAAACTTTATATTTCATGGCGAGTCATTCTGAAGACTACCGCATCTATCCAGGAAGTCAAAGATGTCTTTATGTTTGTCAAAGATGAACATAATATAGTAATTGATGAGATAACCGATCGCCACAGTGAAGGAGGAGTCGAGCTCCAATTAGGAGAGATGCCTCTGGGTGAAGCCCTTGTCGAAAGCGGCGGTATTACCAAAGAAGATTTGAAAAGCGCTCTTGATAAGCAGAAGAAGCTTGGAGAGATTCTGGTAGATGAGGGGAAAATTGATAAAGAAGCTGTCCAGAAAATGATTTCTTTGCAGCAGGAAAGCCGTTCTGCCTATAGAAAGACAAGCGTGCGGGTAGATGTGAAAAAGATAGACCATCTGGTCAACCTTGCCGAGGAAATCGGAATTAATCTCTCCAGAGTGCAGAGTTTCGTTATCAGAGAAGGGGATCTTTCCAGGAATAAAATCGAACAAGAGATAGAAAACCTGCTCAAGGTGAATCGTGAATTTCAGGAGCAGGTAGCCGGCGTCCGGATGTTTTCTCTAAAAGGAACTTTCCTCCGGTTTCAGAGGCTTGTTAGAGATGCCGCCTATGATCAAAAGAAGCTGATAAAGGTTATTCTGTCAGGTATTGATACGGAACTGGATAAAGAGGTAATCGAATATATAGCAGATCCATTAAAGCATCTGGTTCGGAACTGTGTGGATCATGGTATAGAGCCACCTGAAGAGCGGGTGGCGGCAGGAAAACCCGCAGAAGGAATAATCGAGTTTAAGGCATACCAGAAGGGTGGAAAGATATTCATACAAATTTATGACGATGGTCGCGGTCTCAATATAGAAAAAATACGCCGCCGTGCTCTGGAAATGGGGCTCGATAAAGCAGGTGAAAAGCTCGACAACGACAGACTTGTGGAGATCATCTGCCACCCTGGTTTTTCTACGGCATCAAGCGTTACCGAACTCTCCGGAAGAGGGGTTGGCATGGATGTTGTCAAGACACAGGTTGAGCTGGTTGGAGGGTCAATACAAATCGAGACGAAAAAGGGAAAGGGAACCGTATTTACTCTGGCTCTTCCTCTGACCTTTGCCCTCACCGAAGCTCTGCACGTAAGGGATCAGGACAGATCTTATCTGGTGCCTCTCTGGGGGATAATAGGAGTAGGAAGGTTTGATGCAGAACGCATTCGAACCTTTGGCGCGGATGAGAAGGTCTACCGGTTCAGGGGTGAGTATCTTCCCCTTATGAGTTTATGCCGTATCTACGGGACGATTGCGCCGGAGAACGACCGCACGGGGATGGCTACGGTCTTTCTTGATACCGGAAAACAAAAGTTCGGAATCCTCTTTGACGAAGTGCTTGCTTCTTATCAGGTGGTAGTCAAGAGCATTGAATCAAACTATCAGAGCGTCAAAGGAGTGAGCGGCGCCACTATCATGGGAGATGGTTCTGCGGCCATTGTCCTCGACCTTCTTGGGCTTGAGGAAATTTTTTTCAAACATTCATTGCCGGGGGGTGCAGTATGAAAATAAAGAAATGGCGCGGCATTTTGCTGGTTTTTCTTTTTTCCTTGCCTGTAGGAGCGCAGGAGCAGGAGACAAATACTTATGTTGGGTCTGCATCGTGCAGGTCCTGCCACGAAGTACAATATGAGTCCTTCCTGAGTCATGCCAGAAAAAGCCGTTCCTTTAAGAGCATAGAGAGGATGAAAAAGGGTCTTACCGAGGATGAAATCAGGGGATGCTATGGCTGCCATACTACCGCCTACGGCGAACCGGGTGGTTTTACTGATCCAAAGCAGACGCCTGAACTCAAAAACGCAGGATGCGAGGTCTGTCATGGTCCCGGCAAACTCCATATGGATACGCAGGATCCGGCTCGAATCATAAGGAACGTGACTATAGATGTTTGCCAGAAGTGCCATACCAAGGAAAGAGTGGGGGCTTTCCGTTACAAACCGATAATCTATGCCGGTTCCCATTGAACTGGAGGGGAGATCAATGAGAAATACTATCAATAAGTTTTTTAAAAATATGCGGATGCGAACCAAGATATTTGTTGCAACTATCATGGTAGTGTCTGTTTTTATGGGGCTCAGTCTCTATCAAAGCCTTATACTCCATAAAAAAACCGCTATAAACCAGGCGTCTGAGTTTTCAAATCACATGCTGGACAATGTTTACAGCGCCATCAGGTTTCCCATGTCAGTTGGGGACGAAAAGACAGTGAAAGAGCAGATGAAAGACGTAAAAGAGCGCATGGGTGGCGTTCAGGTTTACATCGCAGACTTTCACCAGAACATATCCTATGCATCGGAAAAAGAACGCGTCGACAGAAACATGGAAAAGTATCTCCATGGAAACGAGTCGCGCAATGCCTTGGTCCAAGCGCTGGCAACCGGCAAAGCTCCGGGAATATCATTTTCCGAAACAGAGGACAAAGCCCCTTTTCTGGTAACCATTAAGCCGATTCTTAATGAATCAGCCTGTTACCACTGTCATGGAGCCAGCAGAAAAGTCCTCGGCGTAATGGTTATCAAACAGCCTGTCAAAAATGTGTTTGATGCCATCAATCATACAAGAAACAGACTTATTGTCTATTTTATGGCTGCCCTCATAGGAGTTGTGATCTTCATAAATTTCTTTTTTTCCAGGCTTGTTTCGCGGCGAATTCAACTGCTGAAAGAAAAAACCAGCCTGGTGGCTGCCGGAGATGTTACGGTGGAAGCTGTTGATAACCATCGAGACTCGATCGGGAGCCTGTCCCGCAACTTCAACCAGATGGTGAAGAGCATACGCGACCGGATGGAATATGCCAACAGCCTGAAACTTGGGATCGTCGATCCGTTTTTCATGGTCGATCCGGAGCTGAACATGACTTTTATTAACGAAAACGCAGCGCGCATGGCCGGCCTGTCGCCGGATAAGGCCATAGGGAAGCCATGTTATGAAGTCTTCCATACCTCTGCCTGCAAGGATTGTCCTTTAAAGAAGGCCATGGATACCGGTGAGGTTGCGAAAGCCACACGCATGACTCTGACGGATAAGAAGGGAAATGAGATCCCGGCGATGTCCATCGCTTCCATTCTGAAGGATTCTTCAGGAAAGGTACTGGGGGCGTTTGAGATTATTCGCGATCTGACTACAGAAGTGGAGGCGGAAAAGAGCCTTCAGGAGGCATATCTCCGGGAAGGCAAAGCCAAACAGGAGCTGGAGAAAAAGGTAGATGACCTTTCCAAGATGCTCGAGCAGGTAGCCAAGGGCGATCTTACCATGCGCGGAACTCTCTCCGGAACAGAAGATGCCATGGATGTGATGACCAAAAAGATCAATGAGACGTTCGACAGTATAGTGAATTTGATCTCCCAGGTCAAGAATCACATTATTCCGGTAATCAAGGGTGTTAGGCATATCTCTGAGGGAAATCAGAACCTTTCCAAGCGGACCGAGCAGCAGGCATCAGCCATGGAGGAGATAAGCGCTACTCTGGAGGAGCTTGTCTCAAACACCGCTGGAAATTTGACAAATACCCGCCATGCGGATTCCCTTTCCAAAGATGCTGTGAAGGTGGCCCGGGAGGGGGCAAATGAGGTGGAAAAGACCGCTAATGCAATGGTTGATATGTCAAATGCGAGCCAGAAGATTGTTGAGATGGTGGATCTGATCAATGAAATCACATTCCAGACGAATCTGCTATCCATCAATGCGGCTGTTGAGGCTGCTCGTGCAGGAGAACAAGGACGCGGATTTGCGGTCGTAGCCAATGAAATACGAAATCTTGCGAAAAGGAGCGGGGCTGCATCCAAGGATATTCAAAAACTGGTCCGGGAAATTATAAGCAAGGTGAGCTCAACCGGGCAGTGGGTGGACAAACTGAAAGAATGTTTTACCGAGATCGTGCAAACATCAATGCAGGTCTCAGATGCATTGGGAGAGGTCACCCTGGGGAATGAGGAAAGCTCGAAGGGGATCGAACAGATCAGCCAGGGGACCCAGGAGCTGAGCAATGTGAACGAAAAGAACGCCTATTTTGTGGAAGAGATTTCGCAGGAGACCCGAAAGCTTTCGGAAAAAACACAGCAGCTTCATAATATAACCGGGCTATTTATCCTTGGAGACAAGGAGGAGCAAAAGGAGGAGGATCTGAAAATTGAAAAGGACCCGCTGCCGGCTCTCAAAAATCGCCGGGAGTCTAAAGCTCTTCCCACCCCGCTGTATGAGGATCTGCTGACCAAACCACCTTTAGATGACCTGAATGAAGATTTGTTGGAAAAAGAGTTTGAAGGAGGATTTAAGGAATTCTGATGGCAAAAACCCAATACGTTGTCTTTTCAATAAATCAGCAGATTTTCGGGATTGAACTATTAAAAATAAAAGAGACCTTAAGCTACCGGAAGGTCACCCCTCTGCCGCAAGTGGACGAGTTTGTCAAGGGGATCATCAACTTACGCGGAGCTGTCATTCCTGTTTTTGATCTACGGGAAAAGTTCAATCTTCCTGCAAAGGAATATACAAGTTTTCATGTGATTATTGTTGTTGAAATTGCTGGGCGGATTATGGGCGTCATAGTTGACGAAATTTTGGATGTGCTGGAGATCCTCCCTGAAGAGTTTCAAACAACAAAGAACCTTCCATCGAACCTCCGACGGGAGTACCTAAAGGGGGTCGGGAAAAAGCAAGACGAAATGATAATTATCCTGGACATAGATCGTCTGTTAAGTCCTGAAGAGCTCGAACTGGTAGATTCGGCTTAGAACCATGCCCCAGCATAAAATACTCCCGGAAATATCCGAAAAAGATTTTAATCTGTTCCGCAGCCTTGTGAAGAAGGAGGTGGGAATCTCCATCCGGCAAGGGAGGAGGCAGATGCTTGGCCTGAAGCTGTCTCGCCGGTTGCAACATATTGGCTTTTCATCTTATTCTGATTACTACCACTATCTCCTTAGACCCGAAGTGGCGAGAGAGTTGCGGCATCTGATCAACATCATTACTATTGACCAGACCGACTTTTTCAGAGGAAAGCAGCAACTTGAGCTTTTACACAAGCGCATTCTTCCAGAGATAGTTTGGCGAAAAATGGAAAAAAAACGTATCCGGATATGGTCTTCCGGGTGTTCCACCGGACAGGAGCCTTACAGTCTGATAATGCTTGTTTATGAAATGGCTAATGTGGATATATCCTGGGATATCAAGATGCTGGCCACTGATGTAAATACTTGTTCTCTGAAGATCGCTTACCTTGGGAAATATAGAGCCGATCAGGTTGCCGAAATTCCGCCGACTTATCTTGCAAAGTACTTTCGCAAGGAAAGGAGCGGCGGCGAGGATGTCTTTTGTATCAAAAAGAATTTGAAAGAAAGATTGATTTTCAGGCGACTCAATCTTTTGATGTCTGCAAACCTGCTTAAAGGGCCCATAGATATGATTTTTTGTCGCAATGTAATGATATACTTTGATTCTGCGACAAAGAAAAAAGTCACAGATCAATTCTATCACCTTCTTGAACCAAAAGGATACTTGTGTCTCGGTCTTTCCGAGTCGCTTTTAGGGATTGATGATCGCTTTGAACTAATAGAAAGAGCGATCTATCGTAAAAAAGGATAAGATTGTGCGGCGATTTTACAGCCAAAGGTATAAAAAAAGGGTGATTATTCTCGGCCCAGGAGAATATTTTGCTTCAAAAGATGGAGAAATCCTTTATACGGTTCTTGGGTCATGCATTGCCGTCTGTATTTACGATATTGAAAAAAAAATTGGGGGAATGAATCACTACCTTTTGCCCGGCATGATCCATCGGGATGAAATCCTTACATCAAAATTGGGGCGATATGGCATGTATGCAATGGAGCTTCTCATCGGAGAATTCATTAAATACGGGACAAGGAGAGAGAATCTTATAGCCAAGATATTTGGTGGTGGAAACGTTCTAAAATTCCGAAGAAGTGACGGTGATATAACAGGATCAAATATCCATTTTGCAAAAAAGTTCCTCGAACTGGAGGGAATACCTGTACAAAGTGAAGATTTAGGTGGATATTGCGGCAGAAAAATCCTCTTTTTTACAGACACGGCAAAAGTCTTGTTGAAACAGTTCGATGTGAAAAAAAATCAGAAAATTTTTGATAAGGAGAGGACATATAAGGGCATGGTCTTACACAAAAGACGGGCTGTGCCATCAGGGTCCGTTATTTTATTTTAGTATATGAAACCGATACGCGTACTTATTGTAGATGACTCTCCTATAGTGCAGTTGATTCTTAGGCGTATTCTTTCCGGAGAACCCGATATAGACATAGTGGGAGTTGCATCCGATCCGTTTGAGGCCAAGGATTTAATCATTGAGCATAAGCCTGATGTCATTACTCTCGATATTGAAATGCCTCGTATGGACGGCATCACCTTTTTAAAGCGCCTTATGAGCTACTCCCCTATTCCGGTGATCATGATCAGCTCTTATACTCGTAAGAACAGCATGAGAACCATGGAGGCTCTTGAAGCGGGGGCTGTTGATTTTGTAACCAAACCGTCTCAGGACGTAGAAAAAGGTTTTACGTCATTACGCGACGAAATAGTCAACAAGATCCGGGCTGCAAGGCAGGCTCAGGTCAAACCCCTTTTTTTGTGGCGTAAAACGCCGATAAAGATCGAAAAAGTACCACATTCAATTGCGCACAAACTCATTGCCATCGGAGCGTCCATTGGTGGACCTCAGGCCATTAATAAGCTCCTTTGCGGTATTTCTTTTCAGACTCTGGGTATTGTGATTGCGCAACACATGGCAGCACAATACACACTGGCCTTTGCACAGAGGCTCAACAGCCTCCTCCCTTTTGAGGTGCGGGAAGCACGTGACATGGACAGCGTAAATCAGGGCAGAGTCTTAATTGTACCCGGGGGAAGACATATGCGAGTGGTCCGGGATGGAGCTGGTTATATAATCCGGCTCGACAAAACCTCGTCCACACAACATCCCTTGATAAATGTAAGCCACTCGGTAGATGTGCTATTCCACTCGGTTGCGGAAAGCGCCGGTCCAAATGCGGTTGGCATAATATTGACCGGAATGGGAAATGATGGGGTTGACGGACTGGTTGCAATGAAAAAGGCGGGGGCTTATACTATTGCCCAGGACGAGGCGAGCTGTGTTGTTTTCGGGATGCCGCGAGCAGCCATTAAGCGGGGCATTGTGGATGCAGTTGCCTCTCCGGAAGATATCCCGGCTATTCTTCTCAACAATGTCAAGTAGTCGAGTGGTCGAGCAGGGAAATGGTCAAGTGCTTAACTACTCGACCGATTGCAAAGCAAAACAGGACTTAAGGTATGGCCAGCATTCTGATAATCGATGACAGCAAACTGATATTGCATGTAGCAAAGACTATCCTGAGCAAGAAAGGCCATCAGGTCCTTTCGGCCGAGGATGGAACTATAGGGTTGGAAATAGCCGCAAAGCAACATCCTGATTTGATTCTATTGGATCTGATCCTGCCAGGGATAGATGGATATGAGGTTTGTCAACGAATCAAGAAAGGGGATGCCACGTCGGAGATACCTGTTATAATGCTCACCTCCAAGTCTGAAGCAGCGGACAAGGTGCGCGGGCTGGAGATGGGGGCCTCAGACTATGTTACCAAGCCCTTTGACGAAGGGGAGCTGATAGCCAGAGTTAATATCCACCTGCAGATCAGGGAGCTTCACGAAAGCCTTAAAGAAAAAAATAGACAGCTTAAAGAAATGGCTAATCGTGATGGCCTGACAGGCCTGTACAATCACCGGTATTTTCAAGAAACTATCTCAAGGGATTTTCAAAAAGCCGCCCGTTACCACGAATCT
Organism: Anaerolineae bacterium; assembly: GCA_035529315.1. Classification (NCBI taxonomy): domain Bacteria; kingdom Bacillati; phylum Chloroflexota; class Anaerolineae; species Anaerolineae bacterium. The sequence continues at coordinate 48,337 of DATKWZ010000015.1, read as the reverse complement.
CTTTCATGCGTGATGTTTGATATAGATCATTTCAAAAAATTCAACGATACTTATGGTCACCAGACCGGGGATATGGTCCTTAAAACACTTGGTGATTTAATCCGTGAATTAATACGGAATAGTGATCTGTCGGCCAGATATGGAGGAGAGGAGTTTGCTCTGCTTATGTATCATACTGAACCAAAGGAAGCCGTTATGCTTGCAGAGCGGCTGAGGAAGGCTGTAGCGCAGCATAAGTTTCAGGCAGACAGCCAAAATACGGTTCTGACAGTGACCATCAGCGTAGGAGTTGTCAGCTTTCCCCACCCGGAGATCGCTGATGCCAAGACCCTGATCAAATGCGCGGATAAGGCACTGTACAGGGCAAAAGAAGAGGGAAGGAATCGGGTCGTAGTTTTCTGAAGGGTTTCAAACACACCTTTTGCTATTGTTCAAAGGTCTCTGAGCGCATTCAAAACAAGTGTTATAGGCCTGTCCTCTTCACTTTTGCCGGTAAAACGTATGGGGCCCGGTCTTCTATAGTGATCTTCGCCAGGTTCTGCTGCCAGCCATTTTTCTTCAAATGCCTTTACAACCTTAAATGCCGTGGAGTTTACATCAACCACGCTTTTTTCAAGCACTAAGACCAGCTTCCCTTTTCTTTCTTCAAGGTGCATCAGAGACGCAATCGGAATCCCGATAGGCTCCCATCTGGAAAAATCCATTTCCAGGTTCTTTATCGCCGCCATCTGGCCGGTTGCGCCATTGGCTATAAGGCTGAAAACGGTCAGCCCAAGGTTGTATGTATAAATACAGTCAAATCTGGTCGGATCATTCCCTCTGCCGTCATAACCGTAAAAGTGGACCTGGGTTTTGAATTTTGGGACCGACTTTTTGAATATTTTTTCAACACAACCCGGGATATTTTCGTTTTCCGTTATAGCCCCTTCATTTATAAGCACCTTGTTAAGGGTTTTAACAGATATTATAGACTCCTTAACCAGCAAAAACATGCTGCTATCATCATAGTTTCTAAACAGGATACGGCCGAAAAAATCAGGGTTAAACCCCTCCTTGTTTAGTATGTCTGTGTAATATGCTCTTTCAATTCCTATCTTATAAACTCCATTTTCTTTAAGAATATTCAGATAGTCGGTTACCAGCTCCATTATGATCTTGTCTGTCTCAACCAGAGAAAACTGGAAATTGCCGTGGCTGTCTCTTTCCGTAAGAAGCCCTCTCTGGAAAAATTCAGGGATATCATCGAAAAGATCATCATCACGTGTATTCCATATAGTAAAAGAGCTGTCCTCACGTGAACGCCTGGCCAGTCTCCGCAGGTACTCAAGTTTATCCCTGAGCATGGGAAAATCAGAATGAAAATCAATATCGTGCTTTTTGTTATATTCAGCGATAATTGTATTTAATTTGATTATAAACACCTGTATTTCATCAATAAATTCTAAAATCCCCTCCGGTATTACAATTACGCCGTAATTTTTTCCAACAGCTGATCTTCTTACTATACCATCGCAAATCAACCTGGAAAGATGCCGAAGTGTCATTCCATAAGCGCTGTAATCCACGACTTTTTCTTTTTTTGCTTTTTCAAGCCGTTTTTTGTCTATGTAGTCGGCAAGCTCCTCACCGATAAGGGTTATGTTGGCGTGAGTCTGCAGGGCCACTTCAAGCGCCAGATGGCTTGCGACCCTGCCCATTACCTTGCAGATATGCCAGTATTTGACATCGGAACTGCAATCCGTGCACAGGTTGCTTATCTCGTTGGCAAAAGCCCTTGCAGCGGTATGAAAGCCGAACGATATTGCACATAAAATATTGCCGTCTATATCTTTGACCTGAATGTCGCCGTCAATTGTTTTGGGAACTCCGATAACCTGGAGGCCGTGGTCAAACATCTCCTGAGCCATAAATGCCGCATTTGTGTTTGAATCATCACCTCCAACTATTACAATGGCATCCAGATTAAGATCTTTACATGTCTCATTTGTAAGGGCCATCTTCTTTTTTGTGTCGATTTTTGTCCGGCCGGTCTTGATCATTGTAAAACCGCCCAGATTTCTGTAAGAATCAACGATGCTTTTCGTCAGCTCAATAGCTTCATTTTCAAGTATTCCATCCGGCCCAAGCAGGAAGCCGTATATTTTATTTTCCGGATTGGCCTTTTTTGCGGCATCAAAAAGCCCTGCTATAACATTATGTCCTCCTGGAGCCGGCCCCCCTGAAAATACGATTCCGATATTACGCTGTTTGCAATATTCCTGTTTTAAAGATTCATCCAGGGAATCAAGGCCGATAATGTTTTGCACTTTGTTGTTTATAATGTTCGGCAACTGTTTGCCGGCCTCCTTGTTGATTGAAAATTTAAAACAAGGATTATCCTCCAGCACAGTATATTTATGAGACAGAGCTTTACATACGGAAGGAACATATTTCCTTCTCTCAATTAACTCCTGGCTTATATTACCGGTAGCACTTTGCACTTCTGGATTCTTCAGTAAATCTTCAATATCCATGAAATCTTTTTCCATTGTAAAGATTCTCCAAAAAAGATGGTTTTATAAAAAAACTGTATTATAATAACCGCCTATCAATCTTTATGTCAAGATCAAATGGGGTACCCCATGTTATATCGCATCATAGCAAGAACTTAACTTATTAATTTTGTTAAATGCAGGTTTTGGCTGGATTGCTGATTTTCACCAAATTTGGATTCGGGCAAAAGCCCGTTAAGGAGCAGGTCAAGAAAAAAACATGACATGGTTTTATGGTTGATTTGGCAAAAGCCAGGAAAGATGTACCTATTAAAAAAATAATTGAGTTATAAAAAATGTTTGCAAACGACATAATTCCCTGCGATACGGATAGAACTCTAAAGGAGAACTTCAAAAAAATGACTGAAGTTGATATTATCATATCCAACGGACTGGCGCTTACGATGGATGAAAATGAAACTGTAATCGAAAACAGCGCTGTTGCAATTGACGGTGAAAATATCATTGCTGTCGGCAAATCCGAGGAAATAAAGGCAAAGTATATATCCAGAGAAAGCATAGATGCAACAAATCATCTGATTATGCCGGGGCTTATTAACAGCCACACACATGCGGCAATGACCTGCTTCAGGGGAATAGCCGACGACATTGAACTCATGGACTGGTTGAACAATTACATATTTCCTGCTGAGGCTAAAAATGTGAATGTAGAACTGGCCTTTTGGGGAAGTCTGCTGGCATGCGCAGAAATGATCAAATCTGGAACAACGACTTTCTGTGACATGTACATTTTTGAAGATGAAACAGCAAAGGCCGCAAAAGAGGCCGGCATGCGATGCCTTCTTGGAGAGGTTCTTTTTGATTTTCCGTCTCCCAACATTAAAACACCTGACCAAGGTTTGGAATATACCAGAATGCTCATTGAAAAATGGGCGGATGATCCGCTGGTCAACATCGTGGTTGAGCCACACTCATTATACACATGCTCTTCTTCCCTTCTTATAGATGCCAAGGCTTTGGCTGACCAGTACAACGTCCCGATTGCGACCCATTTTCTGGAAAACAAAGGAGAAGCAAAAGAGTTAAGAAAAAAATTGGGCAAAAGGGCAACTGATTTCCTGAAAGATATCAATTATCTTGATGAGCGTTTTATCGCCTTTCACTGCGTTTGCATGGATGAAGAGGATATAAAAATCTTTGCAGACAGTGGATGCAAGGTTGTTCATAATCCTGAAAGCAACATGAAGCTTGCTTCCGGTGTTGCTCCTGTATCCAGCATGTTAAACCATGGCATTGTCGTTGGACTTGGAACCGACGGATGCGCCAGCAATAATAATCTCGACATGCTGCAGGAGATGGACACGGCGGCCAAGCTTGAGAAGGTTGAACGTCTTGATCCAACAGTCATGTCTGCGCATACTGTTACACATATGGCGACCTGTAACGGAGCCCGGGTCCTTGGAATGGAGAATCTTGCAGGTTCTCTAAAAGCCGGGATGAAGGCGGATATCATTGCCATAGATTTGAACAAACCCCACCTTACCCCGATGTACAATCCCTATTCTCATCTTGTTTATGCTGTGAATGGATCTGATGTAACCACAGTTATTATAAACGGAAAAATTGTTATGAAAGACAGATGCCTTTTAACGATTAATGAAGCCGAAGTTATAAAAAGGGTAAAAAAGATTGCTCTCGGGATCAAAAAAAGCCTCGGGATCGGTTGATAAGGCTGCGAAACTTGAGTTATATATTAAACAGCCGGCAGCTGTTTTCCCATGTAGCGGATGCCAGATATTCCGGATCTTCCTTTCTTATTTCCGCCAGTTTAAGCAGAATAGACCTGACAAATGCCGGCTCATTCCGTTGTGTGCGATTTTTTTCCGGAGCAGGTGTTAGATATGGCGCATCTGTCTCGATTAGAATCTGTTCAACAGGAATTATAGGCGCCAGCTTGCGTAAATCAGCGCCACGCTTTTTTAGTGTCAAAACGCCTGTTATGCCGATATAAAGGCCGAGATTAATATACTGCTCAAGCTCCGCCCTGTTTCCGCTAAAACAGTGCACAACCCCTTTTCTCCCCTTTTTGTTATAAGTCCTAACTATTTCGAGCAGGCGGCCTTTGCTGTCTCTTTCATGGAAGATAACCGGAAGATTGTATCTGTCGGCAATCTCAAGCTGCCTTATAAACCATTTTTCCTGATCATCTTGTGGCGAATACATACGGTTAAAATCAAGGCCTATCTCACCCCATGCACAAATTCTGGGGTTTTCAGCAAGATTTATCAGGCACTTTAAGGTTGATTCAGAGCAGTGTTTTGCTTCGTGAGGATGAATGCCGACAGAGACATAAATATTGTTTATGGATTTTGCCAGCGCAACGGCTTTAATGGAACTTTCCTTGTCTGTTCCAACAATCATACATGCTGACACCCCGACATCATGCGCGCGTTTAATAACTGCATCAAGATCTTTATCATACGCCCTGTCGTTAAGATGGCAGTGGCTGTCAAATAGTTTCATGTTAGATTCTCAATTACATTGCTTACGATTGATGCAAGCTTTAAAGAAGATTTCTCTGCCACGGCAATTATTTCTTCAATTGTTGATTCAACAGGACTGTCAGGATCATGAACATTGGTTATTATCGATAATCCCAGCACCTTTATACCGGCATGTACGGCCGAAATTACCTCATGGACAGTTGAAAAGCCGACGGCTTCTGCCCCTATAGTTCTTAAAAAACACACTTCAGCAGGTGTTTCGAGACTTGGGCCTGTCAGACCGGCATAAACACCTTTTTGCAGACAGATTCCATTGTTTTTTCCGGCCTTCTCAGCGATTGAAACAAGCTGTTTATCGTATGCCCGTGTCATGTCAGGGAACCTTATGCCCCAGGTCTCTTCGTTCCGCCCTATCAGAGGGTTAGAGCCTGTAAGATTAAGATGGTCAACGATAATCATAATATCGCCGGCTTTAAACAGAGGGTTTATGCCTCCGGATGCATTGGAAAGAATCAGTGTTTTAACGCCGAGCTCCTGCATCACCCTTATCGGAAAGATAACATCAGCCGGAGAGTATCCTTCATAGAGATGAAGCCGTCCCTGCATGGCGATAATCTGCCTGCCATGCATACTGCCTATGAGAAGTCTTCCAAAATGGCTTTCAACAGTTGAAATCGGGAAATGTGGAATATCTTTGTATGCAAATGAGGCGTCTATATCCAGCGATTCTGCGCTTTCTCCATGACCGGTCCCTGTAAGAATTCCTATTTCAGAAGGTTTCTTAATATGTGTTTTTAAAAAAGATGCTGTTTCAATAGCTTTTTCTCTATAATTTTTCATTTTCAAAAACCTCAATAAGTTATATTTTCTGGTTTCGCACCCTTGATTTCTATCAAAGTCAAGGCAGTAAAGGAGTCAAATTTATTTTGGCCCTTACTGTGGCGTACAGGCTCTTTATCGCCTTGACTGATTTTTATACCCTTAGTATCGGCGCTTAAGCAATTACCAAATAAAATTAGTTGACTATTGATTGATATATACAATATTTTATCGGCAAAGACACAACACTCAATCTGTTTATAACAGCCTTTACAGAAAGGTGGGACAAAATGGTTCAATGTGTTTTGCTTAATGCAGATTACTCATTTTTAAATGTGATAACCTGGAAACGAGCGATGTGTCTTGTGGTAAAGAGCAAGGTTCAAGTATTAAAGTATTCTAAAAAAATTGTCAGAACCGCTGAAGGAACTTTAATAAAAATCCCTGCTGTTATGAAGCTGGTAAAGATTATTAGAACCCTGTATAGAAGTAGAGTGCCTTTCAGCAAAAAGAATATTCTTATAAGAGACGGGTTTAGATGCGCCTATTGCGGCAATGATAAAGAAAAACTGACAATTGACCATATTATCCCTAAATCAATAGGCGGTAAAACTTCATTTGAGAACTGCGTTTCTTCCTGTAAACACTGCAACAATAAAAAAGGCGGCCAAACACCAAAACAGGCTAATATGTATCTCAAAATTAAGGCCTGTCAACCAACTATTGCGGAATTCCTGAGGCTAAAAGTCAGAAATCTCGGCATTAATGATCTACTAAAAGATTTTGGGATCTATTAAATAAAAAAAGCATCCCGCTTTAAATAAACGGGATGCCCTTGATCAATGCATTTATTTAAGAACTAAACCTTAGTTACGTTCTTCGCGGACGGTCCTCGATCGCCTTCTTCCACATCAAAAGTTACCTTGTCGCCTTCAGAAAGAGTTCTGAAGCCAGACGTGTTGATAGCTGAGTGGTGAACAAATATATCCCCACCCTCTTCCTGCTCAATAAAACCAAATCCCTTTTTATCACTAAACCATTTTACAATTCCGTTAGCCAAAACACTAATCTCCTTCTTAAAACTGTTAATGTTCTTTGCCTCAGGCCAGCGCTTTGAGACCTGCCAAGCAGATAAATTTCCTTTTTTAATAAAACATGTTTATCAAAAATTGTCAAGCCTTTTCCCCCCTATCAAGCTCCCTTTTTTCATCACGCTTTTTAATGGTCTCACGCTTGTCATATTTGCGTTTGCCTTTGGCAAGGGCTAAGCTTATTTTGACTTTTCCGTTTTTAAAATAAACCTTTAGCGGTATCAGGGAAAAACCCATTTCATTTACCTTACCATAAAGCTTTTTAATCTCATGCTTATGCAAAAGCAGTTTTCTGCGCCTTAAAGGTTCATGATTTTCATAACTGGCATAGGGATAGGGACCAATATGCATTTGGCAAACAAAAACCTCGTCACCTATAATTTTGGCATATGAATCTTGCAAGTTAGCCCGGCCAAGTCTGAGCGATTTGACTTCAGTACCAAGCAGAACCATTCCTGCCTCGTATGTATCCTCAATATAATAATTATACCTGGCCTTCCTGTTTTCTGTAACTATTTTGTTATGTTTGTTTTCCATATTAGTAACCGTTCACGGTTGTCGGTTCACAGTTCACAGTTTTTTCAACCGTGAACCGATAACTGTAAACCGTGAACAGTTACCCAGATTATGCTATTCGTGGTAGATTTTATCATAAAGAATGCTGCCATATCTATCCTGCACTAATTTCATTATAGCGGTGGCCGAGGTTTGTTTAAGAACATCCTGCATAAAGAGCTTGACCTCCCCTATGTTAAGCGATCTTACCATGCTCTTTACAGCAGGTATTGATTGAGGGTTCATGCTCAATTCATCCAAACCCAAACCTAAAAGTATAGGCATGTAGATCGGGTCACTGGCCATCTCACCGCACATAAAGACCTTTATCCCTTTTTCACGCGCCACATCGGCAACATGTTTAATCGCACGTATAATAGCGGGATGAAGCGGATTATAAAGATAGGCGACCCTGCTGTTCCCCCTGTCTATCGCCAGTGAATACTGAATAAGATCGTTTGTCCCTATGCTGAAAAAATCAACATTTTCTGCCAGCACATCCGCCATGGTCACAGCCGAAGGGACCTCTATCATTATCCCAACCTCAATATCTCTGTTAAAGACCGCTCCTTCTTTATCCAGGGAATCAGCAACTTCGCTTAAAATCCTTTTTGTTTCGCAGACCTCATCATAGCTTGATATCATGGGGATCAGGATTCTGACATTGCCATATGCGGCAACCCTTAATATTGCTCTGATCTGAGTCTTGAAAACCTCAGGATTTTGCAGGCAATACCTGATTGCGCGAAGCCCAAGAGCAGGATTGGCCTCATCATGCTTGGAAAAATGGGCTATCGCGTTATCACCGTTTATATCAAGAGTGCGGATAGTCACAGGCTTTGGCGCTATTACCTCCACCACATCCATGTATTTATCAAACAGATCCTCTTCACTTGGAAAAACAGAACTGTTTAAATATTGAAATTCGGTTCTGTACAGACCGATACCGTCACCACCATGGTCGATAACGGAAACCACCTCCTCGGGCAGCTCAATATTGCCCATAACAGGCAGTTTAAATCCATCAGTTGTTTCAGCTATAAGATGGCTTTCCCTGGCAATGGCAACTCTGTATTCTGCATATTTGATTTTACGTTCTTCATACTTGAGCAGTGTCTCTTCTGTTGGATGAACGACTACTGTGCCGGTAGTGCCGTCAACTATAACCAGATCATCGTTTTGGATTATTCCTGTTGCCTGATCAAGCCCTAAAATAGCCGGTATTTCAAGAGTCCGGGCGATTATACCGGTATGTGATGACTTTCCTCCACGATTGGTAACAAAGCCTTTAATTTTTTCCAATTGTATCTGGCTGGTCTCAGCAGGTGAAAGATCATGGGCGATAAGTATGACCCTCTTGCAAATATCAGCGATATTGACCGCTTCCGCGCCGATCAGATTTTTCATTACACGGTCGGACACCTGCACGATGTCTGCGGCCCTTTCCTTTAAATAAGGATCAGACATATTTTGAAACATCGATTTCAAGCTTGACACCACCTTCTTCAGAGCCCATTCCGCATTTATCCCTTCATCTTCAATGGTTTCAATTGTTTTGCCATACAGCATCTTGTCCTTTAGTATCACGATATGGGTCTCGAGAATATAACTCTGCTGGCGCAAATCTTCATTGGAATTTTTAATAATTACCCTGAGTTCATCATTTGCTTTCTTTACGGCGGCCTTGAAACGCTTTACCTCACGCCGCAGGTTCTCTTTTTCGATAAAATATTTCCTGACGACATTGACCCCTTCTTTATCGACCAAATAAGCCTTTCCTATACATATGCCCGGAGAGGCCCCTATCCCATTTAAAATTAGCTCAACTGCATTTGTATCCAGCATAAAAACTTATTCCCCAAAACCCTTTTTTGCCAGGTCAATAATTTCATTTAAGATATTAATGTCCGACTCTTTGTCAATTGCTAAAGTTATTTTTGATCCTTTTGAACATCCAAGGGAAAGAATATCAATAATGCTTGATGCATCCACCCGTTCTTTTCCCCTTATAAGCCACACTTTTGAGTTGGCATTTTGTGCAAGTTTTGCTATTTTTGCAGCAGACCTTGCATGAAGGCCAAATTCATTGATAACAACCACATCCTTTGAAAGTGTATGTGACAAGGTTTACCACAGATAAATATTTTATGATATTAGACGGAATTGAAAAAGGCCAAAATAAAACACAAAACGACTTTATAAAAGGAACCTTTGAAAAATGCTTCCCGCTAAAAGCGGAATTTAAGTTAAAGAAAGGCTAAAATATTAACCATTCGAATATATTGAGTATTTCGAGGCTTAAAATTCTCAAAAGAAACCTTGTATAAAGCCGCCGATTAATTACCAATATATAAAATTTTATCAATATACAAAATATTTGTCAATCCAGAATCATAAACACCCAGGTCAATTAGTTGTCAAAGGTTTTGATTAAAGAGCGTTGCATGGCCGGACCTAATTTGTTATGGAAAGAGATATGAAATATTTAAAGATAATAATTATAGTCGGTTGTTTGGTCTTTGTTTTGTTCAATCCGCAAGCGGCTGAATGCAAAGACAGGTCTCATCCGCTTAATCTGTCGCTGGATGAAATCATTAACAGGATCGAAAACAGATATGCTGCAAAAGGGTTTTCGGCAAATTTTTCTCAAGAGTCGACCATCAAGGCAATTGACATTACAGATACCGCATCTGGAAATCTTTTTGTCAAGGCCCCGGGTATGATGAGGTGGGAATATGAAAAGCCGGACCAACAGCTCATAATTACAAACGGCAAAAGATTGTGGGTTTACAGGCAGGATGACAACCAGGTTATGGTCGGAACATCCCCTTATTTTTTTGGAAGCGGCAAAGGGGGCGGTTTTCTTTCAGATATGAAAATTATAAGGGAAAAATTTAATATTGCGCTGGATGATAAAAGAACCGGCCAATACTATATTTTAAAACTTATACCCAAAGAAAAAACATTTGATATCTCCCTGATATACCTCTCGATCTCAATAAATACCTTTGATGTTGTTCAAATAACGACATATAATTCATATAATGATGAAACAAAAATTTATCTTAAAAATATTGAGTTTAAAAAACATATCGATGACTCAATGTTTTATTTTGAAATTCCTGAAGGAGCTGATATCCTGCAACTTGACGAATAGCGGATAGGTGGTATTAAAGATGAAGGAAAAGATAAAAAGTCTGCTGAAAAAAAGAAAAGCAATCATGCTGGCGCACAATTATCAGCCGCCGGAAATTCAGGATCTTGCCGATCTTTGCGGAGATTCTCTTGAGCTCAGCATAAAGGCATCCATGACCGATGCCGAGGTTATCCTCTTTTGCGGCGTGACCTTTATGGCTGAGACAGCTTCAGTGCTGTCTCCTGAAAAGAGGGTTCTTTTACCCCGCAAGGACGCGGGCTGTCCAATGGCCGACATGGTAACGCCGGCACAACTTAAATCAAGACTTGCCGGACTTCCTCCCATGCCGGTTGTAACCTATGTAAATTCATCAGTATCTGTCAAGGCCATGTCAACCATCTGCTGCACATCGGCAAATGCCGTCGAGGTTGTAAACAGTCTGGAAGCAAAAGAGATACTTATGGTTCCTGACCGGAACCTGGCCCAATATACAGCTTCGAAAACAAATAAAAAAATACATCTGTGGGATGGATACTGCCCGTTCCACGACAGCCTTACACCTGAAGATGTTCAAAAAGCAAAAAAGATGCATCCGGACGCCCTTTTTATAGCACATCCCGAATGCAGGCCGGAGGTTCTTGAGCTTGCCGATGCTATTGCAAGCACTTCAGGGATGATTAGATATGCTGGGGAGTCTGACAGCCTGTCCTTTATTGTGGGCACGGAAATAGGGATGCTTTATCCATTAAAAAAGGCAAATCCAGGCAAAGAGTTTTATCCGGCTTCAAAGAATATGCTGTGTGATGACATGAAAAAAATTTCCCTTGATGATATTGTAAGGTCTCTTGAAACCATGGACGGAGAGGTTAAGGTGCCTGAGGATATCAGACTGCCTGCATTAAAGGCGGTTCAAAGAATGATAGACCTGTCAAACTAATTCGTCGGGAATATCGGCATTGGTGTAAACCTTTTGCACATCATCACAATCTTCGAGTGTTTCCATCAATTTGATCATCTGCTCTGCCTCCTTTCCTTTAAGTTCAAGCATTGTCTGTGGAAGCATGGTGATTTCCGCCACTACATAAGGAATCGATGCATTATCCATAGCTGTTTTTACAGCTTCAAAATCATCCGGTTCCGTAATGATTTCAAAACTATTATTATCTTCCCTCACATCTTCTGCGCCAGCCTCAATGGCTGTTTCCATCAGCTTGTCCCCATCAACCACTTTCTTCTCAACATCAATATATCCCTTGCTGTTAAACATCCAGGACACACATCCATTTTCACCGAGATTTCCGCCGCATTTATTGAAAATATGACGGATGTCGGCAACTGCCCTGTTTTTATTGTCTGTAAGCGCTTCAATCAGCACGGCAGCTCCTCCAGGTCCATATCCTTCATAATTTGACTCTTCATAATTTACACCTTCAAGTTCGCCGGTCCCCTTTTTGATTGCTCTTTCAATATTATCTTTCGGCATATTTTCACTTTTCGCCGCCAGAATAGCTGTTCTCAGCCTGGGATTGCTGGAAGGGTCCCCTCCCCCTCCTGTGCGGGCAGAGAGGGTAATTTCCTTGATGAGTTTGGTAAAAACCTTACCCCTCTTTGCATCTGTAGCCCCTTTTTTATGCTTTATGGAAGACCATTTGCTATGTCCCGACATTTTCTCCTCCTATTTTTTCTCAAATCCGATAATATATATTTCTTTGCTTGATTTTTTGCTGCTTTGCGGCTTAAAAATTTTGTGTTTATTAAAATTTAATTTAACTGAATCTATAAATTCTTTAAAATCCTCTCCCTGGAAAATCTTGCAAATAAATGATCCTCCGTCAACCAACAGATCTTTAGCGATCCTTAAGGCGGCCTGGCAGAGATTAAAAGACCTTGCGGCATCAACATTCTTATTGCCGGTAGTATCCGGCGCCATGTCGCTCATTACGATGTTAAAATCTTTCCCCACAGCTTTTAGCTTTTCATCCTTTTCATCTTTTCCATCAACAGACAGCATATCGCCGACATAAGTTCTGGTATTGGCCGGAAGTTTTAATAATACCGACTTTGACAAAGGTTTTAAGTCGATTCCCACTATCTCTCCCTTTTCCCCAGCCAAATCTGCTGCATAAAGCAGCCAGGAGCCTGGAAAACATCCAAGATCAAGAATCCTGTCCCCTTTTTTTATTATTTTATATTTTTGCTGTATTTCTTTAAGCTTGTAAACAGATCTTGCTGGGAATTGTTCCTTCTTTGCCTGCTGCGAATAATGATCTTCCCACTTGTTATGTTTTGATTTTGAGTTTTGCATGTTTTTTATGACGCCACCTAAAATAATGCTTCAATCCCTTCTGATATCGATGATATTCCGATAAGCTCTATTCCCTTTATTCCGCTCATCCGTTTAAGATTGCCTGCCGGCACAATGCATCTTTTAAAGCCCATCTTTTTTGCTTCCACAACCCTGATTTCAACATGACCTATGGCTCTTACTTCACCTGTCAAACCAACTTCGCCAAGAACAATGGTAGCGTCGGGAATCGGTCTGTCTAAAAAGCTTGATGCAATGGAGGCAACTATCCCCATGTCGATTGCAGGCTCGTCAACCTTAACCCCTCCGGCAACATTCATAAAGATGTCGTGCCCCATTAAATGCAAGCCCAATTTTTTTTCTATCACGGCTGCAAGCAATGCAACCCTGTTGCTGTCAAGGCCGAGAATGGTCCTTCGAGGATTTCCAAAGCTTGTGCTGCTGGCAAGGGCCTGCAATTCAACAAGTATCGGCCTTGTGCCTTCTATGCTTGCTGTAACCGCCGATCCCGGCACATTCTTGGGACGCTCGGAAAGAAATATCGCCGAAGGGTTGGCAACCTCCTCCAACCCTTTCTCATTCATCTCAAACACGCCGATTTCGTTGGTTGATCCAAACCTGTTTTTTACAGCCCGTAAAATTCTGAATATATGGTTCCTGTCCCCTTCAAAGTAAAGAACCGTATCAACCATATGTTCCAAAAGCCTTGGTCCCGCTATTGCGCCGTCCTTTGTCACATGCCCTACAAGAAATATCGGAATCCCTGTTTTTTTAGCCATATGCATAAGCCGAACCGTAGATTCTCTGACCTGGCTCACACTGCCAGGAGCAGATGTAAGATCCGGGCTGAACATTGTCTGGATAGAATCGATAACAAGAACATCAGGTTTTACAGATTCAATCATCGACAGGATGGATTCAATATCTATTTCAGAAACAACCAGTAAATTATGTGATCCTGTAGAAAGCCTCTCGCTGCGTATCCTTACCTGCCTGATCGATTCCTCACCGGAAATATAAAGCGTTTTATGACCCTGGTTTGCAAGGCCGTGCAAAATCTGAAGCATAAGTGTGGACTTGCCGATTCCAGGATCTCCTCCTATCAGTACAAGAGTCCCGGGAACAAGACCTCCGCCCAGCACACGGTCAAATTCCGTAATGCCGGTTAAAAGCCGGTATTCTTTTTCAAGCTCAATAGAATCAATGGGAACAGGTACAGTACCGGAATATGATATGCCTGACTTTGTTCTACGGGCGGGCCCTGCGGCCTGAGCCTCTTCGACAAAGGTTTGCCACTGTCCGCAGTCAGGGCATTTCCCAAGCCATTTAGGGGCCTGATATCCGCATGACTGGCAACAAAAGACTGTTTTTACATTTTTTTTCATTAATTCGACTTTCTACGAATTTAACTATAGATGGCTAAGTAAAAAGGTTCATATACAAGGCGTAGTAATTTTTTAGGGCCGAAGGCATACATATAGTATGTCGAGGATCTGAAAAATTACTACAACGCAGTAGATGGGACTTTTGCGACGCCATCATTATTGTTTGACATTTTATTACATACCATGCCATTTTAATTCAATCAAAAAATGCTCTCGCACATATAATAAAGAAATGATCGATTATCACGTCCATACAAAACTTTGCAACCACGCCAAAGGTCCCATGGAAGCATATATACAAAAAGCCGTTGCCATCGGTTTAAAGGAGATATGCTTTCTGGATCACCTTACAATGCACGAATACGGAAAAAGACTTTCAATGAGCCCGGAAGAAGTTCCCTTATATTTTCAGATCGTGCAACAATTAAAGCATAAATACAGCGGCGTTATTAAAGTTAAGGCCGGGCTTGAACTGGATTTTACTCAGGAACATACCGATTTTTTCCAAAAGATTGTGGATACCTATTCATTTGATGTAATAGGAAGCTCATTGCATTTTCTCGGCAAGATGGACATAGTCACACGCAAGTCCGAGTGGAAACAGGGCAAACTGGATATCGATTATGTATACAGGCTTTACTTTTCCCAACTTGAAAAGATGCTGGATTACAACTATTTTGATGTTGTATGCCACATCGACCTTGTGAAAAAATTCGGATGGAACCCATCGATATCTTTTGATAAAACATTTGATAAAATATTATCAAAAATAAAAAGCAAGGATTTAACCGTTGAGGTAAATACAAGCGGATATGAATATCCGGCCAATGAAACATTTCCATCCATGGAAATTATTAATAAATGCCATGAATTAGGGATAAACATTACTGTTGGATCAGATGCACATAATCCGGAAAGCGTGGGACAACACTATGACAGGGTGCTGCCGATGCTGGTTTCAGCAGGATACAGGCGGTTATCCACATTTACAAAGCGAAAGCGGAAAATGATTCAGTTGGAATCTTCAATTCGTAAAAAAACGTAACGGTTCAGCCATTAAAGCACAAAGACACAAATCTGAACTATTACCAATTACTTAATTTGGAAATTGATTTTGAGTATTAAAATAACCCGTTGCAACTGTTTTATTTTTATTTGCCTTATGGCTTTGCAGCTTTTTTTGCCGTCCCAGACTCCGGCAGGTGCAAATAAAAAAGCCGATTATTTTAATGCATTACAAAAGAGGCTTATAGAAGACGGTTTTAACAAAAACAAAATCAATGCGCTCTATGCCAGGCACGGGGTCTATTTTGACACAAAAGGGGTTTCCCTTTTTTTCAGTCACAGCGAAGGCGAATTAAATTACGATCAGTTTCTTTCAAAAGGGTCGATTAAAAATGCAAAACAATATCTTAAAAAACACATGGCAGCCTTTGATGGTGCGGGAAAGACATATTCTGTAGACAAAGAAATTATTACTGCAATAATACTGGTCGAAACCAGGCTCGGAACCTGTCTGGGGGGAAGATCCATATTAAACACTCTTTCAACCATGGCATCCCTGAAAGACCCGCATGTAAAAAATATGTTATGGAGCAAAATTTCAGATTCATCCTCTTTTATCTCTTTTACAAGGGATGAGTTTGATAAAAAGGCTGAAAAGAAATCAACGTGGGCATATTCTGAGCTAAAAGATTTTCTCAAATATTCAAGCAGGGAAAAGATCGACCCGTTGTCTGTTTCCGGATCATATGCAGGCGCAATCGGCATTTCTCAATTTATGCCCAGCAATATACTTGCGCATGCAAAAGACGGCAACAGGGACGGCTGTGTAGACCTGTTTAATCATACCGACGCCATAGTAAGCATCGCAAGCTACCTGCAACATTATGGCTGGCGGGCCGGAATAGACGACGAAAAAGCTTATAAAATACTGCTGAGCTATAATTACAGCAAATATTACGCAAATATTATTTTAAAAATCGCCAAACTTTTGAAAGGTTGAAACCTGTTTTGAAAACAACCATTGCATTCATTGGAATAAGCATACCTTTTTTTTTAATGACCATGTGGGCAATTGTCGATGTCGCACTGAAAGATTTCGGCTCTGTAAAAAAGAAGGCTCTCTGGGGAGTTATAGCATTCATCCCTTTTATCGGCTTTATTATCTATCTTATCTTTGGATTTAGAAAAGGGAAAAAGTCGGAAACACCCGGTATTCTATAAAAGAGATCTTTGGGAAATGCTTTTTAAATAATATTTGACAAAATTGTCTAAGTTCAATACTTATCACCACAAAGAGACACTTCAATAAATGGTCCCATCGTCTAGCGGTTAGGACATCGGCCTCTCACGCCGGCAACAGGGGTTCAATTCCCCTTGGGATCACCACAAAAAACCCGTTCCCCGAAGAAAAGCAGAACGCTTAGCCGACAAATTCAAATCTAATATCCTATCCTTAATTTTTTTCATATAGAGGGGATATTATCTAAACAATTTGTCCTGTCAGGTAAAATTATTGTCAGCGTACTATACTGTAACCCGGCCTTCGCCACCACAACGTTTTAATGTGTGAAAAATATCCTGAATCCTTCAAATTGACGAAAGAATAAAAACCGCCCTTCAGATAACAAATTGAAACTCTTTAAAATTTGTGATATGCAAACCTACCTGCATGAGAATTGTCTGAATCATGGTTTGCGCAGTTGGCAAGCTGTACGAACTTTAAAACATCTGGTGAGATATCCTTCAAGGATTATAGGATGTCCCGAAACTCGTACTTTGAAATTTCAGGAGACGAAAAAAAGCAGATGAAAAAAACGGTTTCATTTTCAAAAAATTCGGTAAATATTTTTTTCCATATTCTCACAAATTGCAACCTTAGGTGCCGGCACTGCTATATAAATCCCGAGCAGCACGGAACAAATATCCTTCAGATAGCAACCATAGAGGCATGGATGGAGGCATTTGCGAGGAAAAGCAACAAGGCAAATATCATATTTTTAGGCGGAGAGCCAACATTACACAAGGACTTAGGGCTTGCTATAAAAAAGGCAAAAAAGCTTGGTTATAATTCCATTACAGTTGATACAAACGGGTATCTGTTTAATAATATCCTTTCAAAGGTTAAGCCAAATGAGGTGGATTATTTTAGTTTCAGCCTTGACGGCGCAACCAGGCAGACAAATGATATGCTCAGGGGCAAAGGATCGTATGATCAATGTATCGCCGGCATTAGAGAGGCTGTTTCAGCAGGTTTTGCCGCAAGCCTTATATATACGGTAAGCAGCGCAAACATACATGAGCTGAACATGATGGCCCAGCTTATTAAAGATCTTGGGATAGAAAGGTTTTTCATACAGGTACTCGGCATCAGGGGCAAACCCGCCAAAACCAGTGATAAGGGGCTACGGATTCCCATATCCGAATGGTTAAGCGTAGTTCCTGATTCAGCGGAAAAGATTGCCGATCTCGGCATAACCGTTGCATACCCAAAAGTTTTTTTGCGCCCTGAAGAACAGTTTGAATGCGCGGGCCAGGTTGCAGAAAATTATTTTATATTCCCCAACGGCAGGGTATACAGGTGCCCTTTGTGTGAAGACTATCCTTTGCACAGCATGATTTTTAAGGACAATAAACTGCTGAAAACAGGCAAGATCAATGAAAATGATTTTTTTGGGCTGAAGATCCCGGAAGGTTGTGTAATGAACAGGGTTATACAGCCTGAAAATTTAAAATATAAAGCAGACGGAGCCCCTGAATATAAAATTGCATGCTGTTTGCTGAAAGAGGAGATAAGCATCTAATGAGTGTGTGAATTTTGTTCTTGTTGACATCAAAAGTATCAAACTCGGGCCGCCCCGTGACCTTGGGATCAGATGTCGATCTGCAGAAGACACATTCTTGGGGCAGTTCTTGCTCGCGCTGCCACTCACGCATAGTGTCTGAGATGTTGATCGCTCCGCTGCGTAACGCTTTCACGACGGCAATCTCTTGAAAACATTGCTTAACAAATTCACGAAAATCTCCCCTCAATACCAATTTACGGTATTTTGGAGCCCATACCAAATGGTATCTGGTATCATAAACCGCATGACTGGTTCTTCTGATCGCCATGCAAGTAGTTTAATCTATTTTTGATCATTTTAAAAGGACCCGCCATAACCGTAAAGAAATAATTATGATTTAAATTTAATCACAATTAGAGCTTGATTGCAGATAGTTTGTTACATAAGATTAAAATGTTACCTTTGGCTTGATTTTGGCGCATAAAATTAATATAAGTATATTATTATGTCTATTCGGGAAGATTTTGAAAAACGCGAAAAAAGCTTTATACCTTCATATGGCTGCCTGAGTTCCAATTCAAAGGGGAGGATGAAAAAAGAAAAACCCTGCCCTATCCGCACCGTTTTTCAGCGGGACAGAGACCGCATTATTTACTCAAATGCTTTCAGACGGTTAAAACACAAAACCCAGGTTTTTTTGTCCCCTTTGGGCGATCATTACAGAACACGCCTTACACATACACTGGAAGTAGCGGAAATTTCAAGAACAATAGCAAGGGCTATGCGGTTGAACGAAGATCTGGCCGAAGCCATCGCCCTTGGGCATGACCTCGGGCATACACCTTTCGGACATGGCGGTGAAGCAGCTTTAAAAGAGATCTATTCGCAGGATTTTTCTCACAATGAGCAGAGCCTTCGAGTTGTTGATGTATTGGAAAACAACGGCAAGGGTCTTAATTTGACCTACGAGGTTCGTGACGGGATATTAAAGCATTCAAAGGGTTACGGGTCGATTCTCTCCAATGACCCGGAAGATTGTGCTTCAACCGTTGAAGGGAGAATATTACGGGTTGCCGATATAATCGCATATTTAAACCATGATCTTGATGATGCGATACGCAGCGGTGTTATCAGCTCGAAACAGGTGCCTGAATCATGTTTAAGGGTTATCGGGAGGAGCCATTCAGAGCGTGCCAATACCATGATAAGGGATATTATTAATTCAAGCAAGGTTGTTAATGGTGAGTTATGCATACTCATTAGCGATGAGCTGTTTTCAGCCATGACCACATTAAGAGAGTTCCTTTATGAGAACGTATATCGTTCACCACAGGTCCATAATGAATTTGTTAAGGCAAAGAAGATATTAACAGACCTTTACACATATTTTTTAAGAAATGAAAAAACACTCAAAATAAAGCTTGAAGAAATGGAAATGTTAGCCTGCTACAACAGCGAACAGCCCAGAGAAAGGATAGTTTGCGATTTTATTGCCAGCATGACCGACAGATATGCTCTAAATCTTTATGAGGAAATCTTTTTCCCCATGCCTATTGTCTGACGAATCCGATTTTTTACGAAACCATTTTTTTTGAGTCTTTGAGTATATGGTGTTTATGTTGCTGAAAAAAGTAAAAGCTCAATATAATAAATACCCACTTTTTTTAGACAGGTTAAAGGTGATTTATGAGGTAATGGATCAAAAATACAAAGAGGCTGCCGGTTACTATGGATTTCATTGCCAGGGCTGTCACGACAATTGCTGCCTCACCCGTTTTTATCATTATACTCTTTTAGAATACCTTTATATTTTAGAGGGATACAATACACTTGGGCAGGACCGGCAAATTGAAACAAGAAACAGGGCGCTTGAAGTATGTGGGAAAACCGATGAGGCTGACGAAAAAGGAATGAAGGTGCGGTTGATGTGCCCACTTAATTTTGACGACATGTGTATATTATATAATTATCGTCCAATGATATGCAGATTACACGGCATTCCACACGAACTTCAAAGGGGCGGTCAAAATGTAATTCATAGCCCGGGATGCGATGTCTTTGCAGAACAAAACAGAGAAAAAAGCTACTTCAGGTTTGACAGGACACCTTTTTATATAAAGATGGCTGAACTGGAAAATAAGCTGAAACATGCGGCAGGCATTAATCAAAAGTTGAAAATGACCGTAGCGGAAATGTTAATATTGTAAATCATGGTAATATTTTGATGAACTCGTAAAAAGTCAAAAAGTTCTCTTTCCCGTCATTCCGGTAGATCCCGGATCAGGTCCGGGAGGAATCCAGTAAATTCAATGCGTTCTGGATGCCGGATCAAGTCCGGCATGACGATTTCGAGACTTTTTACGAAGCCGTCATGTTTTAGCGCTTTGAAAAAATCTGACAGGATAAACAAAATTTTGTTTCAAGTGAACAAAAAAAAGGTTTTGATGTTTTAATCCTGAATATCCTGTTAATCCTGTCAAAAAAGTCTATATGAAATATGTTGATATTGATAATTTGGATAAATTGTCCGGCAAAAGGCTTGAAAATAATGATACCTTTTCGTTTCATTGCCATCCTGAGCTTTCCTGCTTTAATAAATGCTGCCGCAATATAAATCTTTTTTTATATCCATACGATGTAATCAGGCTCAAAAAATGTCTTGGTATTACTTCAGATGAATTCATTGATAAATATGTAGATGTTGTTTTGCGGGATTCAAATTTTTTCCCGGAAGCGCTTCTTCGCATGTCGGACAATACAGACATGACATGCCCCTTTTTGACTGAATCAGGCTGCCTGGTTTATCCTGACCGTCCTGATACATGCCGCACATTTCCTGTTGAACAGGGGCTTATGTTTGATGCTAAAAACAAAGGGTCAAAGCCGGTCTATTTTTTCAGGCCTCCGGATTTCTGTATGGGACAGCATGAAAGCAAAAAATGGACAACAGCAGCATGGTCTGTAGATCAGGATGCTGTTGAATATAACAAAATGACTTCGCTGTGGGCAGAGTTAAAGAGTCTGTTCCAGACCGATCCCTGGCAGGGCGAAGGGCCGGACAGCCCCAGAGGGAAAATGGCCTTTATGGCCACATACAATATTGACAGGTTTCGCGATTTTGTATTTAACAGCACCTTTCTTAAAAGATACAAGGTAAAATCGGAAATTCTTAAAAAAATCAAGAAAGATGACGTGGAACTGATGAAGATGGGTTTCAGGTGGGTAAAACTTTACATATGGGGGATTAAAACTAAATATATCACTCAAAGATAGTGTTAGGTGTTAACACCTAAATTCTATACCACCCCTTTTGGCATAGGCATAACCTTTTCACTTCCAAGCGTATAGCCTCCATCAAGCTTAATTATGCTTCCCGTCATAAACGAAGCATCTTTAATTATAAATTTCACAGCCTTAACCACATCATCAATAGCGCCGGTTCGTGCAAGCAGGGTGTGGTCAATGAGCGATTGTTTTTGCTTTTCTGAAAGCAGCCCCCAGCCTCTGGTTTTATCCCCATGACGTGTTTCAACTATGCCCAGCATGATTTCATTAACACGTACCTGCGGCGCCCCGATTCGAGCCCATGTTTCCGTAAGAAGTGATACTGCCCTGTTTGCCGCTGCATATCCGTCGTTGAATATATAACCGGCAGGACCCGACCGCCCAACAATTCCTGCAATGGAAGAAAGGTTTATGACAATCCCGTTTCCTGATGCTTTAAGATAGGGAAGGGCTGAATCAAAGACCCACCATTTTGCACGAAGCGTAGTAGCCATTTCCATGTCCCACTGCTCTTGCACATACGATCCGTGGACAATGGGCCATCCTCCGCGTTCAATATTATTTATCAGAATGTCCAGACGCCCGAAATGGTCCACTGCTTTTCTGATAAACCCTGGAATTTTATTGGTATTAAGCAGATTTGTCTTTATAATCAGATGATCTGTGCCTGTTTTTGCAAGATCTTTCTTTAATTCATCAAGACTGTTTTCCCAGTCATAATAGTTTAAGACAACCTTTACCCCTTCATTTGCAAGTGCAAGGCCGATCCCCTTACCAATGCCTTTTATGGCTCCAAGAACAATGGCTACTTTGTTATTAAGTTCCATATGATATCTGTTCCATATTTTTACCACAAAGATCACGAAGTGTGCGAAGATAAATAAAAAATCCTTCGTGTTCTTCGTGGTGATTAATAAAATCGCCTAAGCTGACGGCATTGATTTATTATTAAAAAGCACCTGTTTTATCCAGTTCAGGCCCAGTTTCAAAAGCGCAACATCATCAGTCTTCACTGCATCCAGAGTGTCTATATCAAGATTAAGATCGTTTAAAATCCCTTTTTGAAACATGTGGAATTTGAATGTATCAAGGTTATAACAGGCCATATTAAAAATCCGCCGGGATTCGTCGTCCATACTGCTTCCGGGTATAAGACGATTCTTCAAACAGATGATATCCATAAGCAGATCGTTCATCTTATTATATACGGCAATGCCCTGATTTTCAATCCATTCACGGACAGTGTGTGTTTGTCCATGATTAAAACCAAGGCAGTGAGGCTCTTTCAGCAGCATATATTGCTCGGTCATATTGCCTGTTTCCCTGGATCTGGTAAGAATACGGGCAAGAGGGTAGGTGCGGCATGATGACGGCCTATCTTCGTAAACACTGCATCCTGAAGGCGTAACAAACGGACATTTATATTGTGAAGCATAATTAAATTTCAGTGAAATAATTGGGAGCCCCGAGTCAGGGCCTGTGTGCTCAGATGTATATTTTTTCAGAAAAAGATCAGATGGGATGCCAAGTCGATTTTTAAGACGCAGGATATCATATGGGGTTAAAAACTGATTAAGATCTTGGCAACATTTATTAAAACATAAAACAGCTTCAGAACATGAGAATCTGAAAGTATCATCTAACAAAAGAAGGGTTGTTTGGTCTGCCATTTTTATCCAATGAGTTGTTCTAAGAAATCTTGGTAATATTAAACAATATCAGGTAGCATTTTTATTTAGTATGTCAACATAAAATTTTGAATATAAATACCATATATAGGGTTCATACAGACATTGCTATCCAGATATTGTTTATAGGGCTTTTGGCTGTAATCAACCGCAAAATTTAGCCCTTTGTTTGTCCAAAAGTTCTTGACAAGCAAAAGGCTAAATGATATTAGATTTGTTTATTTATATGTATAATATCTTATTGATTTTGCAGGACATATTATAATTTTTCAACCTGACGATGGTTTATATTTTTTGTTAAGAAAATTTATGTGATAATATTAATTTAAGCTGATTGAAGACTTAATTTTTGAGCGGCTATTGAAGGGAGGTGCAAAAACGTTTAAAAAAAATTGACTGAAATTTCGCAACAATAATTCTTACAACGCAAAATTAGGAGGTATAATTAATGCCAAGTTTTGTAATCCAAGAGAAATGTGATGGTTGCAAGGGCGGGGATAAAACAGCCTGCATGTACATTTGTCCTAATGATCTGATGGTTTTGGATCCTAATGCTATGAAGGCATACAATCAGGAGCCTGATCAGTGCTGGGAATGTTTTTCATGCGTAAAGATTTGTCCTACCCAGGCAATCGAGGTTAGAGGTTATTCCGACTTTGTGCCTATGGGAAGCAGCATAATGCCGATGCTGGGAACTGAGGATGTTATGTGGACCTGTAAGTTCAGAAACGGTCTTATCAAACGTTTCAAGTTCCCCATCAGGACTACTCCAGAGGGAACCGCAAATGCTTATAAGGCTATGAGGGGAAAGGATCTCGAAAGTGAACTGCTTTGTACTGAAGAAGCTGACGGCTATGTTATTCCAAAACCCAAAGCATAGACTGTCTTTATCTTGTTTATCTGTATCCACAGTAAAATGATTAATCATGAATAAAATATTTTTAAGGAGGATATAATATGGCAATACCAAATAAACCTTTGGGTGAAATCAAAGCCGTAAGAGATCCGGAAGTTGAAGAGCGGGAAGTTGACATCCTGATCGTCGGCGGCGGTATGGCTGCCTGCGGAACTGCTTTTGAAATAAAGAAATGGATGTCTGAAGGCCAGACAGTTTTACTGTGCGACAAGGCTGCCATGGAACGAAGCGGCGCTGTTGCTCAGGGCTTGTCCGCAATCAACACCTATATCGGCGATAATACACCCGAGGACTATGTCCGTATGGTACGTAACGACCTGATGGGCATTGTTCGTGAAGACCTGATCTTTGATGTGGGCTGTCATGTTGACGATTCAGTACATCTTTTTGAGGAATGGGGTCTCCCGATATGGAAGAAATCTGCGGAAGGGAAAACCCTTGACGGCAAAAAGGGCCAGGCTATGGGAACATTAAAGTCAGGCGCTAAATGTGTTCGTACAGGTAAATGGCAGGCTATGATCAACGGTGAATCCTATAAGAGGATCGTTGCTGAGGCCGCCAAGTTAGCTCTTGGAGAAGAAAACATTTTAGAACGTTGTTTTATTGTTGAGATTCTTCTTGATGCCAATAAAGAGAACCAGATTGCAGGTGCTGTTGGTTTTTCGGTTCGTGAAAACAAGATTTACATCATCAAGTGCAAGACCATGATGGTAGCCTGCGGCGGCGCTGTTAATATTTATCAGCCTCGAAGCGTTGGCGAAGGAAAGGGCCGTGCATGGTATCCTGTATGGAATGCCGGTTCTACATACACCATGTGCATGAAGGTTGGCGCAGAGCTTACCATGATGGAAAACCGTTTCACCCCGGCCCGTTTTAAGGATGGTTATGGTCCTGTGGGCGCATGGTTCCTGCTGTTTAAGGCTAAAGCAATCAACGGCCTTGGGGAAAGTTATACGACCAGTGATGCGGCCAAGGCAGAGCTCGCGAAATATGCTCCTTATGGAACAGCTGCCATTACACCGACATGCCTGCGAAACCATTTAATGCTGTTTGAAATGAAGGAAGGCCGCGGGCCTATTCAGATGGACACTGTTACAGCTCTTGCAACGCTTGGCGCTAAGCTGGACAAGAAAGAGCTCAAACATCTTGAGTCAGAGGCATGGGAAGACTTTCTCGATATGACATGCGGGCAGGCCAATCTGTGGTGTGCGCAAAACTGCGAGCCTGAAAAGCTGAATTCCGAGCTTATGCCGACTGAGCCGTATCTGTTAGGGTCACATTCCGGCTGCTGCGGTCTCTGGGCTTCCGGGCCGGATTTTGACTGGGTGCCGGATTCATACAAGGTTAAAGCCGCCAACGGCAAGATTTATAACCGCATGACAACGGTTAACGGTCTTTTCACCGCAGGCGATGGTGTCGGCGGTTCAGGCCACAAGTTCTCATCCGGCTCACATGCTGAAGGACGTATTACCGGCAAGGCTATGGCAAGATACGCTAAAGATCATGCTGATTTTAAGCCGACCCTGAGCCAGAAAAAAGAGGAACTTGTTGCCCTGGTGTATAAGCCGGTGCGAACATTCCTCGATCATTGTGGCTATACAACAGCAGTTGATATTAACCCGAATTATGTGAAGCCCAGCGGAATGGCGATGAGACTAATGAAGGCTACTCACGAATACGGAGCCGGCACAGCCACATACTATCAGACCAGCACTAAGAGTCTGGAAATTGTTATGGACCTGCTCAAGACAATGCGCGAGGACAGTGAGAAGCTGGCTGCAGGAGATCTTCACGAGCTGATGAGATGCTGGGAAATCTATCATCGTATCTGGACTGTTGAATCCCATTTGCGTCATATCCAGTTCCGTAAAGAGACACGTTATCCTGGATTCTACTATCAGGCTGATTATCCCGGACAGGATGATAAGAACTGGTTCTGCTTTGTTAATTCAAAGTATGATCCAAAAGCTGGAACATGGGAATGCAAGAAAAGGGATTGCATCAAGATTGTTCCCGATTAATCGAAAATTCGACCGCTCAATAGTCGAATAAGCTACCTCCAGGTATCGCAAGATGCCTGGAGGTTTTTAATAGAGTTAATATTTAGGTGTTAAGTGTTAAGTGTTAAGTGTTAGGTGCTAAGTATATGATTAAACAGACAATCGCTTCAACCTAACACCTAACACCTAACACTTGACACGTTTCGTAAAAAGGTGTTTTTCTGACTTTTTTGCGGATTTATCAATTTTTTTATATGCGGAGGGATAGCATGACAGAAGATAAAGCAGCCCTTGCTGGTGGAAGCATTTTAGTGGTTGGAGGAGGGATAAGCGGATTAACCACTACCCTCGAAGCCGCTGAAGTAGGGTATGAGGTATTCCTGGTTGAAAAAAATCCTTATTTGGGTGGAAGGGTGGCACAGCTAAATCAATATTTTCCCAAGCTTTGTCCTCCGACCTGTGGGCTTGAAATAAATTTCAAGAGAATAAAGGATAATCCAAGAATTAAAGTCTTTACTCTTGGAGAGGTGGAAAAGGTTGAAGGCACACCGGGCAATTATAATGTAACTGTTAAATTAAGCCCAAGATTTGTTAATGAGGATTGTACGGCATGTAATGAATGCGTGGGTGTGTGCCCTGTTGAAAGAAACAGCGCGTTTAATTTTAACATAGATAAGACAAAAGCAATTTACAGACCCTTTGAGCTGTCTTTCCCCATGCGATATGTTGTAGATCCTTCTGTATGCAAGGGATCGGAATGTAACAAATGTGTTGAGGCATGCAAATACAATGCAATCGATCTTAATGCAGAGGCAAAGACAATAAATCTGAATGTGGGAGCCATTGTCTGGGCTACAGGATGGGAACCGTATGATGCTGCAAAGATAGACAATCTGGGGTTTGGCAAGTATCAGAACATAATTACCAATATGATGATGGAAAGATTGGCAGCTCCAAACGGCCCGACAAAGGGGCAGATCCTCCGCCCATCAGACAGCAAGGCTCCGGAAAGTATTGCCTTTGTCCAGTGCGCGGGTTCAAGGGACGAGAATCATCTCCCCTATTGTTCATATATCTGCTGTATGGCTTCGTTGAAACAGACTACATATATAAGAGCGCAATATCCTGATGCCAAGATATATGTATATTATATTGATGTAAGGTCTCCAGGCCAGAGGTATGAAAAGTTTTACAAACAGATCAAAGAGGATAAAAATGTCTTTTTTATTAAAGGCAAGGTTGCAGAGGTCGGCGAAGATCCTGGTTCCAGGAACATCACCGTAGTTGCCGAAAATGCCGTGACCGGTGAAAAGATCAGGCAGGAAGTTGATATGGTTGTTCTTGCTACCGGCATGCAGCCAACTGCTAAAAATGTAAAGCTTCCGGCTGATCTTAAATACAGTGATGATGGTTTTATTATTAACGATTTTGAAAAAGGTGGCATGTTTGCTGCTGGCTGTGCTAACAAGCCGGCCGATGTGGTGTCATCGAACCAGAATGCAACCGGTATGGCCCTGAAGGCTATTCAAACCCTGGTGAGAAAGTAGGAGGTTATCCATGGATAAAAAGTATGGTGTATATATATGCACAGGTTGTGGAATCGGGGACGCCCTTAATATAGAGAAATTGTGTGATGTGCCCAAGAAAGAGGGCATGAGTGTTAAAACCCATCCTTTTCTCTGTGGAAAGGAAGGGGCTGATCTGTTAAAAAAGGATATAGCAGACGATGGGGTTAACACTCTTGTTGTTGCCGGATGTTCCCGACGAGTAAATTATGATGTATTCAGATTTGACGGCTGTATTGTTGACAGGGTCAATTTAAGAGAACAGGTGGTATGGTCTCATCCCAGATCGGAATATCCCGCTCCTGCGGAAGAGCAGAAGGATGATGCTGCGTTCATCGATCATGTTCAGATGCTGGCTGCAGATTATCTGAAGATGGGAATCGTAAAGGTTAAAAAAATTGATCTTCCTGAACCGTTTAAGCTTGATACGATAAGCAGAAAGATCCTTGTTATCGGCGGCGGCATAACCGGAATATCTGCTGCAATAGATGCGGCCAGGACCGGTTATGATGTAACAATAGTTGAAAAGGAGGCATCCCTTGGAGGATATGCCGCTAAAATGCGCCTTCAGCTTCCAATGGAAAATCCGTATGAAAGCCTGATTCCACCAATAATAAACGCCAAGATCAAAGAGGCTGAAGCATATCCGAATATCACGATTAAAACAGATACGGTAGTTGCACGTATAGCCGGTCAGCCGGGTGAATTTACTGTAACTTTAAAAAAACCAGGAGAGGCAATAGAGTTTGATGTGCCTTTTCCTTTGCCCGATGAAATGAAGGTTGATGAAAAGGGTAAAGAGCTTGATGTTGAAAAGTTGGCCGAAGTTTACAAGGAATATAACAAGGGCAAAAAGGATATTTTGACCCTTGATCCTAACGGCGAGCTGTTCGGAGCTGTTATCCTTGCTGCCGGATGGAGACCGGATAAGCTTGAAGGTGATAAATTTTCTCATCTTGGATTCGGGAAATTGCCGGATGTTGTGACCAATAACCAGTTTGAGGAAATGGCTGCAAAGGGCAAGATAACAAGGCCCTCTGATGGGCGGGAAGCCAAGTCGGTTGTCTTTGTTCAAAGCCCGGACAAGGGGGATGATGACGGCGATTTTGACTATGCCGGGGCGGTTACAAGTCTTGTGTCGCTGAAACAGGCAAAGTATGTTCGTGAAGATTATCCGGACGGCAAAGCATATATCTTTTACCAGCATATGAGAACGCCCGGATTACAGGAGAACTTTTACAAAAGCATACAGCAGGATGAAGGGATCTTTTTAACCAAAGGCAGTGTTATCAGTGTATCTCAAAATGGTGACGGATTGATTGTCAATGCGGACAATACCCTTCTGGGAGAAAAGATTCAGGTTAAGGCTGATATGGTTGTTTTAGCGGCAGGCATGGTTCCGGCTACCGTAGACGATCCTATTGTTAATATGGCTTACAGGCAGGGGCCTGCTTTCCGTGATATCGGCCTTTTTAATGGATATTGCGATTCGAATTTCATATGCTTTCCATATGAAACCCAGAGAACAGGCATTTATGCGGCCGGAGGTGTTCGAAAGAGCATGACCATTGAAGAATCAATTGAAGATGCTGCCGGAGCCGCCCTGAAAGCAATTCAATGCCTGGAATCTGTAAACAGAGGCGTTGCAGTGCATCCAAGGTCAGGAGATATGACATTTCCGGACTTTTTCTTTCAGAGGTGTACTCAGTGCAAACGGTGTACACAGGAATGCCCTTTTGGCGCTCTTGATGATGATGAAAAAGGAACTCCAAAGCCTAATCCGACACGGTGCAGGCGGTGTGGCACCTGTATGGGAGCGTGTCCTGAGCGTATAATCGGTTTTGCCGATTATAATATCGACAGTATAGGATCCATGGTCAGATCGATTGGCGTTCCTTCTGCAGATGATTTTGACGAACCTCCATTTCGATTTCTCGGGCTGGTTTGTGAAAATGATGCTTATCCAGCCTTGGATATTGCCGGATTGAACAGGCTTAGCTATTCTGCCCATGTTCGGTTTGTTCCGGTTAGATGCCTTGGGTCTGTTAATGTGATATGGATCAAGGATGCCCTTTCCCAGGGAATGGATGGTGTTTTTCTGATGGGCTGCAAACATGGCGATGACTACCAGTGCCACTTTGTTAAAGGCAGTGAACTCGCAGATATAAGAATGAAAAAGATAGGTGAGGCATTAGCCAGCCTGGCTCTGGAAGAGGAGCGCGTAGCGCAGTTCCAGGTTGCTATTGACGAATATGACAAACTCCCGGAAATGATTAATTCTTTTGTGGAAATGGTTGAGGCGCTTGGCCCAAACCCGTTCAAGGGATTCTAACTAATATTGGTCGAGTGGTCAAGTGGTTGACTAATCGACTACTCGACCAATTGCTAAGCAAAGCGAAACTAATTTAATAGGAGGTAAAAGTATGTCGGAGAGATACCTGGTTGAGCCCAATATAGAGTTTGTTAAAGAGGTGGTCGGGCTTGGAGGAGATACACTGAAGAAGTGCTTCCAATGCGCAACCTGTTCGGTGGTCTGCCCGATTGCTCCGGAGAATAAGCCATTTCCAAGAAAAGAGATGATTGCCGCATCATGGGGTTTGAAGGATAAACTTATTGGAAGCATGGATATATGGCTGTGTCATAATTGCGGAGATTGTACCACCATGTGCCCGCGCGGTGCAAAGCCAGGTGATGTGCTGGGAGCTGTTCGTTCTTATGCGATTTCGGAATATGCAATGCCGAAATTTATAGGAAAAGCTGTAAATGATCCCAAAAAACTGCCTCTGCTCCTGGGGCTTCCGGTGGTTATATTTTTAGTTCTTGGCTTTATCACAGGCCTGCTTGATTTTACCCCGGGCGGAGATGAAATCGTTCATTCAAATTTCTTTTCCTCATGGCTTGTTGACATGATTTTTGTCCCGCTTGCTGCATGGGCTGCAATAGTTTTCGGAATAGGGCTCAAAAGATTTGTAAATAATATGCATGAAAACGCAGTGCTTGAAGGCAAAACAGACAAAAAGAAACTGGAAATCGGAGGCCTTATAAAGGGGCTTTTAAGCGTTATCCCGACCATATTAAAGCACAGCAAGTTTTCTGAGTGCGGCGAAAACAAAGACCGTGCCACAGCGCATCTTATGGTCTTTTATTCATTTATTGGACTTTTTATTGTAACAAACATATTTTTTGTCGTGCTTTATGTTTTTCAGATTCACGGTCCATATTCCCAAATGAACCCGGTTAAATGGCTTGCCAATGTCAGCGGCATAGCCCTTGTTATCGGCAGCGCATTGATGATAAAAAATCGTATGGGTAAAACAGATCAGGTGACCAGCTACAAGGACTGGTATCTGCTTATACTTGTTCTTGGTCTTGGCGCCACCGGCCTGTTAACCGAAATGACAAGGCTGGCGGGAATAGGTGGTCTTTCTTATGCTCTATATTTCATACATCTGATGTTTATATTTCATCTGTTTATGTTTTTGCCATTTTCCAAGCTTGCTCATCTTGTTTACAGGACAGTTGCAATGGCATACGGTAACTATGTGAATAGATAAATATATATTATATTTGAAATAATAAAAAGGTTGAAAGTGTTTTGATTTTAATCGTGAGTTAATAATAAAAAAGGAGACTAAATCAATGTCAAAATTAGTACCACCACATGGAGGAAAAGGGTTAGTCTGTTGCTTGCTGAAAGGAAGTGAACTTGAGGCAGAGAAGAAAAAGGCTAAAACATTAAAAACCATTCCCATTTCAGGCCGTGCAAACGGCGATCTTATTATGATGGGTATCGGCGGATTCAGCCCGTTAACCGGTTTTATGACCAAGGCTGACTGGAAAAGTGTTTGCGAAAACTTTTTGCTGACAGACGGCACATTCTGGCCCGTACCTGTAACACTGTCTGCTTCTAAAGAGGATGCCGACAGCATCAACAAAGGGGATGAGATTGCTCTTCAGAATAAAGATGGAGAGATCATGGCCACAATGAAGGTCACTGAAAAATATGAGATGACCGAGGCTGATAAAAAATGGGAATGCGAAAAGGTTTACAAGGGTAAAGGCGAAGAATCCCAGGGCGATAACTTCTGGAAAATTGCTCCTAAAGATCATCCCGGCGTTATCATGGTCATGAATCAAAAGGATTACAGCCTGGCAGGTCCTGTCAAGGTGCTTAGTGAAGGTGATTTTCTGGAAAGGTTTCCAGGAACCTATATGACCCCGGCACAATCGCGCGCTATTTTTGATGAAAGGGGATGGAGCAAGGTTGCAGCGCTTCAGCTCAGGAATCCGATGCACCGATCTCATGAATTTTTGGCCAAGATTGCCTGTGAAGTATGTGATGGTGTGTTTATTCACTCCCTCGTCGGGTCTCTGAAAGCTGGCGATATTCCGGCTGAAACCCGCATCAAATGCATAAATAAGCTTATCGACGGTTACTTTGTTAAAGAGAATATCCTTCAGGGCGGGTATCCACTTGACATGCGCTATGCAGGCCCGAGAGAAGCCCTGCTTCACGCCACCTTCAGACAGAACTACGGTGTCAACCGCATGATCATCGGTCGCGATCACGCCGGCGTTGGTGACTTCTATGGTCTGTTTGATGCACAGGATATCTTTGATGAGATTCCCCAGCCGAAAGATGCCGGGAAAAGACTCCTTTGTCAGCCGTTAAAGATCGACTGGACATTCTACTGCTTTAAGTGCGACGGCATGGCATCATTGAGAACCTGCCCGCACGGCAAGGAAGATCGTGTTGTCCTTTCCGGAACAAAGCTGCGCAAGATGCTCTCTGATGGCAGTGAAATTCCCGATCACTTTGGTCGCAATGAGGTACTGGATATCCTCCGCGAGTACTATGCAGGCCTGACCGAGAAGGTTGAGATCAAGATGCAGAGCCATGCTGCTGCTACTTCTATGAAATAATGAATAAATTACATAAATAGTATTCTTAATAAAAAAAGGAGGCAGCATTTGCTGTCTCCTTTTTTTGCTTTCAATATTTCAACTCGGTTTGTTATTTCCGCCTGTCTGCCGTGCTTGCACAGGCAGGTGAAAGCGGGAACCCAAAAAGTAAAACTGGCGGAGAGACAGGGATTCGAACCCTGGGTGGAGCTTTCGCCCCACACTCGCTTAGCAGGCGAGCGCCTTCAGCCGACTCGGCCATCTCTCCGGGAACCCGCTGACGCGGGTTACAATTTGCTTTTAGCTTCTGGCTTGTAGCATAATATTAGTAAAAAAACCTTTCTGCCAAAAGCCAATTGCTACCAGCTAATTGTGAGATTTAACAACGATAAATCTCTTGGCGGAGGGAGTAGGATTTGAACCCACGGAGCTTTGACGCTCAACGGTTTTCAAGACCGCCGCCTTAAGCCACTCGGCCATCCCTCCTTAATTTTGTGGATAAATAGCATGTTACTTGTTTCAGGTCAATATTTATTGGCCGCCCAAAATCAGAATAAAAGTTGACGTAATATAACATCTAATATAATTATTTTATGTCTAAGATGTGACAGCCGCCCAAATGTTTACGAAGCAAGCAAACCGTTGTAAAACGCCTCCTTTTGGTCATTGCGAGGAGTGAAGCGACGAAGCAATCTTGTGGATTGTCAACATGTTGTGAGATTGCTTCACTTCGCTCGCAATGACAATGCTGGTGCTATGCAAAGCTCTCATACTAAAAAAAAAGGAAATATTATGAAACCGGTAAAAATCATGCCATGCCTTGACATGAAGGACGGACGTATAGTCAAGGGCATACATTTTGTGGATTTGAAAGATGCTGGTGATCCAGTAGAAAATGCGGCATTTTATGAAAAGGAAGGGGCTGATGAACTGGCAATCCTGGATATAGCCGCAACATTGGAAAATCGAAAGAGTAGGCTGGAATGGGTTAAAAGTGTTTCATCTGTAATTACTATCCCTTTGACGATGGGCGGTGGTATTGCCTCCATGGAGGATATTGAAATGGTCCTCGAAGCGGGCGCTGATAAAATTTCTATTAATAGCGCTGCTGTCCAAAATCCTGACCTGATCAGGCAGGCGGCAAAAGCCTTTGGTTCAGAGAAGGTAACTGTGGCTATCGATGCAAGAAGGAACAAGGATATGCCGTCCGGATTTGAACTGGTTGTCTCTGGAGGAACCAGGCCAACAGGCAAAGATGCTTTGGTCTGGGCCAAACAGTGTCAGGAACTTGGCGCCGGCGTTATTCTGCCGACCAGCATGGATGGTGACGGGACTCAAGCTGGATATGATTTGGAATTTACAAAGGCTATTTCAGATATTGTAGATCTGCCGGTGATCGCTTCGGGTGGCGCAGGAAAGCTGGAGCATTTTTATGAAGGGGTTGTTCAGGGTGGCGCACAAATTTTATTAGCGGCGTCTGTGTTTCATTATCGCCTCTTTAGCATAAGAGAGGTCAAGGAGTATCTGCAAAAAAAGGGTTTACAGGTCAATTTGCAATAATAATGCTTAACAACTTTAAATTAACAATTGAATATGATGGAACCAAATATCAAGGCTGGCAAAGGCAAAAGAACGGACGCACAATTCAAGGAGTAATTGAAAACGCAATTAATATCATGACCGGCAGGAAGGTTTCTCTGACAGGTTCAGGCAGGACCGATGCCGGAGTTCATGCTTTGGCCCAGACGGCAAATTTTCTTTGCGACACAGACTTTGGCCCTGAAATCTTTCAAAAAGGGCTGAACAGCCTTGTGCCAAATGATATTGTAATAAAGGAATGCTGCCGGGTTGATGATAAATTTCATGCAAGGTATGACGCAAAAAGTAAAATATATCATTACAAAATATTAAATCAAAGGCTTAATTCAGCCATCAGCCGGCGCTATGTATGGCATATACGCAAAACACTCAATTTGGAAGCCATGCACCCGGCAATTAGCTGCCTGTTGGGAACCCATGACTTCAAGGCGTTTGAGGGGTCGGGCAGCCCGAGGTCAAACACGATAAGAACCATAATAAATGCGACTCTTGTTCAATATGATCAAAACAATCTGTGTTTTCAAATAGAGGCCAACGGGTTTCTGCGATATATGGTGCGTAATATTGTCGGGACTATTGTGGAGGTGGGGCTTGGTAAAATCACTCAGGATGATTTTAAAACAATACTGATTTCAAGGGATCGAAACCGTGCGGGAGCGACCGCTCCTCCGCACGGGCTGTTTCTCATTAATGTTAAATATTGATGGTTTCATAAAAAACATTTTCATGGAGGCCGGCTTTTGCAACATCCTATTGTATGGGCGGAGGTTGATCTTAAGGCTATAGCGCATAATGTTTGCGAATTGAGGCGAATAACAAGCCCGGATTCTCGCCTTATGGCTGTTGTAAAGGCTAATGCATATGGCCATGGCCTTATCGAAGTGGCGGGTACGGCATTGGAGAGTGGTGCCCGGTCTCTGGGTGTGGCAAGAGCGAGCGAAGGCATTAAGCTCAGAAAGGCCGGTTTTGATGCGCCGATTCTGGTTTTCAGCTATACTCCTCCTGGTCTGGCTAAAGAGCTTGTTGAGTTTGATCTGACACAAACCGTCTATTCATACAAAACAGCTAAAGCCCTGTCTTCTGCGGCAAACTCATTTGGTAAAAGGATCAGGGTGCATCTTAAAGTGGACACCGGAATGGGAAGACTCGGCCTGCTGCCTGATTGTTTCCGCACTTCGCAATCAAGCCGGGACGTTGATAATGCTGTGCATGAAGTAGAATTAATTGCGCGCCTTAAAAACCTTGAAATCGACGGCATATATACCCACTTTGCCTTTTCCGACAGCCCTGACAGGTCTTATACTGAAAATCAGCTTGCAATATTTATGAGGTTTATTGATCAGCTTAAAAGCGCTGGCATGGAATTTTCTGTCAAACATGCTGCAAACAGCGCGGCAGTGATAGATATGCCGGAAACACATCTTGATATGGTCAGAACCGGCATATCGATTTATGGTTTATATACATCTGAAAGTGTTGATAAAAGCCGGATTAATCTGAAGCCGGCCATGGAGCTTAAAGCAAGGATAATTCATCTAAAAAAGGTTCCGGCCGGATTTAAGGTCAGTTATGGAATTACATATGAAACCCAAAAGCCGACAACCATTGCCACTGTTCCCATCGGGTATGCGGACGGATTTAACCGCCTGCTGTCTTCCAATGGCCATATGCTGGTCTGCGGTCGCAAAGCGCCTATTGTTGGCCGCGTATGCATGGATATGACAATGTTGGATGTTGGGGATATCCCGGAGGTTTTACTTGAAGATGAGGTGGTAATTTTCGGCAAACAGGGGGATGCTTCTATAACGGTTGATGAAATAGCTTCAAGCATCAATACAATCAATTACGAGATTATATCTACGATAGGTGATCGTGTCCCAAGGATTTATTTGCAATAGAAATATCTTATCATCTTGTAACAATTTAACTCAAGTTTCGCGCCTTTTTTATTTATTAAAGCACTTAACCCTCTAAGGCGGGTAAAACGGTAAAAGGAGGATAGAAAAATGAAAAAATTATTTAAGGCGGCGGTTTTGAGCTTATGTGTGCTGACGGCTGTTTCCTTTGCATATGCCGGAAATGGCAAAGGCGCCCGAGATGGAAGTGGTCCAAAAAATAAAGCAGCTCAAAATTGCCCTGATTATGTGGATCAAAACGGGGATGAAATTTGTGATAATATCGGTTCCAGGCCCGGCAGTGACTTTGGAGCCGGCAACCAGGGCAGGGGTAGAGGCTTTCGCAGAGGTCTCAGCGATGGAAGATGTCCGATCAACAAAGCAGGGGTTGCAAAACCTAATTATGTAGATGAAAATAAGGACGGAATCTGTGATAATTTTCAAACCAAATCGCCCTCAAAGTGAAGCCATATAATAGAAGCATGAAGGTAAAGCAGCCCGGCCATAACTTGTGGCAGGGCTGCTTTGCATGAGATTTATTCATTAGAAAAGGGAGCCATCACCTTGGTGGATTCAGGTTATTAGGCTCCCTCCCGGAGATCTTTACCAGCTCACTTATTGTGAACCAAGCATCAGGAGGTGATGACCTGTGGTAAAGAATATGTTTGGGCAATAAATAACTGTGAGCGTCTGTTATTTATTGCCCATGACTCTATTTAAATCCCTTCACACCCTTGGGATATACGTAAACCCATGAAGTAGCCTGTTTCCCTATACCATAAACAGGATATCCCTGTTTATTAGCCTTTCCGGCCATTGTTCTGATTTCCTTTAATGTCCCGAACTTCAAGGCAGAGGCCGGGCAAGTGCTCACACAGGCAGGAGCTACGCCCTTGCGTACCCTGTCCACACAGAAGGTGCACTTTTTCATCAAGTTGGTCTCCTCATCCAACCTTGGCACCCCGCCGAACGGGCAGGCATCTGTGCACGCTTCACATCTTATGCAATTTTCGTGATTTATCAGAACCATGCCATCGGGCTCCTTATGAATGGCCCTGCCTTCCTGAGGGCACGCTGCAACACATGCAGGGTCTTCACAGTGCATGCACTGTCTTTTCGCTGTATGGTATATCACCTTGGGAAAGCTGCCCGTCTCAACTTCCTGGACCCAACACCAGGTGGAAGAGGTAAAGCCCTTTTTGTAAGTATTGGGATCCGGCTCGTTTCCGTTCCACATCTTGCAGGAGATCTGGCAGGCCTTACAGTTCACACAGTTGCGCACATCAACAAGGACACCGTATTCCCCTCCTTTTGCGGCGTGGACATATTTTGTTCCTGTCAGCAGCGCTGCCCCAATCCCTCCAATGCCGAGGTTCTTAACAAATTCTCTCCTATTTATATTCATCATCTCATCTCTCCTTTCATCAGACTTTTCGGATGCCAACGCACACATCACTCATCCAGGCCCCTGCCGACCAATCCTTTTTGCACAGCGGGTCATTCTCGGATCTGTCAGGGATCAAATAACCATCGCTTGGTCCTTTGTTAAAGGTAAGCTGCGGGACGGTATGGCCGTAATTATGAAGGACCATCACACAATCGGGCCTTATCCTTTCGGTAAGCCTTGCCTTGAGCTTGATGGCCCCTTGCTTGGATTTCACCTCTACCATATCACCTTCATTGATCCCTAATTTCTTCGCTGACGAGGTGTTAATCGAGGCATAGTGTTCAGGAAAGGCATCCAGGCTGTAAGGATTATCAGAGGTTATGGGTGAACTGTGCTTGAGCCCCGGCAATCTCCTTAGAAGCATGTAGAAGGGGTAATTGCTATCAGGCTTTGCCGCCTTTTCCAACCAGGAAGGAAGCGGGTCGTAGCCATGTTGCTTAAAGAGGTTTCCGTAAATCTCGATCTTACCCGACGGGGTCTTATATTCAGACTTGGACTTATAAGGAGCCTCCTTCTTCCACATACCGTTTGGAGCCTTCAGAAGGTCGGAAAAGGTCATGTCAATAGATTTAAGCATCGCCTCGTTATCAG
The DNA here is from genome assembly GCA_035529315.1 of Anaerolineae bacterium. NCBI lineage: Bacteria > Bacillati > Chloroflexota > Anaerolineae > Anaerolineae bacterium. The sequence continues at coordinate 10,374 of DATKWZ010000015.1, read as the reverse complement.
CCTTAGAAGTCACCCATTCGCCGTTCTTGAGTTTGAAATACTCAGTTCCCAGTTTCTTATCGAGGCGCTTTGCTAACTCCAGCAGGACACCTGTCCAGCCCTTCTGCTCCCCTGCTGGTTTCTGTGCCTTGTTGCCGGCAAAGACCAGCTTATATCCGGGCGTGGGGACCTTCTTGTAGGAAATAAAATCAGATTCCAGGAACATCTTTTCCGGCAGCACCAGGTCGGCAAACCACATGATTTCCTTGGGCATGGAATCCATGAAGACCACAAAATCGAGGGTGGACAGCGCCTTAGCTATCTTCTTGGGATTGGGAAAACTCAAGATTCCGTAGCGGCGGAAGATCGCCATCTTCAACTCATATGGGTCCTTGTCAAGGATCCTCTGGGCCACATTGCAAAAGATGCCCCTATCGGTGATGAGATCTCTGACCAGGGGGAATTTGTGCTTGCCGTCAATGGAGCCTTTTTCCTTGATAAGGCCCTTTACACCCTTTGGCGGGTCCTGAACAAACTCCAGTTTTCCTGAAGGCGCCCAGCCAAAGGCCATGGTCGCTTTTCCACCATCACGATCAATGGCTCCTACAAGGGTGTTCAGTATAATAATGGCATGGGCCATCTGGTAGCTGTTGGTGTAGTTGGGTCCGCCCGCGCCATCCCTTTTATGGTTCGGCACCAGGGCCGGCCAGTTCTTCGGGTTGCTGAAATCCTTGGCTATCCTGACGATGGTGGAGGCAGGCACCTCGCTGATCTTCTCTGCCCACTCCGGGGTGTATTTGGCAAAGTGTTTTCTGATCTCTTTTTCGTGATCATAAAAATTTGTCTTACTTTTTACGAAATTCTTATCAAAGCGGTTCTTGGAGATGATGTAATTGATCATTGCAAGGGCCACTGCCGGATCTGTTCCAGGCTTGATAGGTATCCAGTCTGCCGTCTTGGATCCCAGCCCCCCCTGAAAGGGATTAAAACAGGTAACCTTGGCCCCGTTAGAGATGGCCTTCATCGCCTGTTGGGTGGGTTGGTTCTTGGAGCGATCAGGCTGGTCCCAGCCAAAACTTAACATGTACTTAACACCTTCCAGGTTGGTCCAGAGATTCCCCCCGATCAATGCCTTCCTCCCAACGAAAAATGGGGAAAAACAGGTGTCGTAGTGGGTAACTATGTTGGGGGAACCCAAAGAGCTGAGCAGTCTCTTACACCAGCCATAGGCGCCGTGGGAGAATAGAGCGAAGCGCTCGCCGTGTTTTCCGTTATCCGTCGCCTCCAGGATCTTGTTCACTATAGTGTCGTAGGCCTCCTCCCAGCTTATCCGCACCCAACCCGGATTCACACCAAAGCCTTTTTCTTCAGGATTGGTTCTCTTCATGGGGTAAAGGAGCCGATCCGGGTTGTTCAAAAAGCCCAATGCAGCCTTTCCCTTGGGACAAAGAGAACCTTTGTTAAAGGGATCGGCAGGGTTCCCCTCAAGGAATACAGCCTTGTCGCCCTTCTTGTAGACCTTCATCGGGCATCGGATCATGCAGATATCGCAGGTAGTATAAACCGTTTCATCAAAATCAAGCTTCCCTTGCATTGGAGGGAATGTATTGGCCTCGGCAAGATCGGTCATTCCTCCGGCAATGGAGGCCGTACCGAGAGTTAAGCCGAAAAGCCCCATAGCTTTGATGAATTTCCGCCGCTCCTCTGACAATCCGTTGCCATCCGGTTGTGTGTCTTCTCGGGTGTCCTTGTTTTCCTCATTCATATTCCACACCTCCTAATATTCTTGTTGATATTAAAAATCAGCTTTTGGCTTCCTTTTCAAATAACTACGACAAGCCTTGCTTCTTCCAGCACCCCCTCTCATAACGAAGTGAAATAATACATAATATGTGCCCTTTGAAAAAGGTTCTATTTTGCCTGTCTGCTTTGTTTTAAGGAAGACGAAAATTTGAGCGCCGACGCTTCACTGAGTATAAGTGCTGTAAAATATTGAGTGTTTTGAAATTTAAAATTTGAGATTAATCTTTTTGAGACTAAATTCTTTCAGAGAAGAGATCAAATCAGAAATTATTATAGGGGTATAAATATTTTTATTTGCAGTTAACCTTCGGGCAAGCCTGATTCAGGTTGCGGCTGGCAGCTTCATTATCGCTTATTTTTTAATATAAATTCGATAAAATTTTGGTGCATCATTGAGATTACACTCAGTTTTTTAGAAACCACAAAAAAAGATTGACTTAATGCTCCTTCCTTAAGCTGGATTTCAGATAACCGTCCATCTTTTAATTCATTTTTGACAATAAAATCTGGCAAAATAGAGAAACCCATTCCGCTCATCACCAGTCTCTTGATTGCTTCATCGCTCTCCGATACGGTTATGAACTGAAAACTTTTCAATTTTACATTATGTTTGCTTAGAAATTCCAGAAAAGATTTCCGCGTCCCAGAGCCCTCTTCCCGCATGATTAATGGGGTCCCGATCAATTCTCGTATTGAAGCGACTCTTTTGCATTGCTTCCGGGCATCGCAGGCCTCAATGATCGCCAAGGGCACCTCGGCAAACTTCTTCTTAACAAGGAACTTGTTATTTAGCCAAAGGCCGGTAATACCGACATCAAGAGATCCGGCCAACAATTCCTGAAATATCTCTTCACATTTGATAACCTTGAGTGACACCTTGACAGAGGGATACTTGTTTTTAAATGCCATAAGTGTCTCTGGAATCAAGTGCGCCCCTGCTATGAAACATACCCCCAGGCGCAATTGCGTCAAGGATTTCCCGGTTTGTTTTTCAATTTCGTTTAGTAGCTTATCGCGTAATGCTGCAAATTTGTTGGCGTAATGACAAACAATCTCGCCGGCATCGGTCAATTCTATGGCGCCGTAATGTGAGCGAATCACGAGTGGCGTCTGGAAATAGCTCTCAAGATTTTGAACCTGTGAACTTATGGCCGGCTGCGTCAAAAACATATCCCTGGCAGCGCCGGAAAAGCTCTGTTTTTCGGCAACTGCCAAAAATACCTTAAGTGAAAACATATTCAATTCCATCTTATTTCCCTTTCTTGTGCCATCTCAAGCTGCTTTATATTTGATGGTCTCGTAAAAAGTCTCGAAATCGTCATGCCGGACTTGATCCAGCATCCAGAACGCATTGAATTTACTGGATAGCGCTAATGCTTCACTACGTGCCCGACTTTCGCCGGAATGACGGAAAAGAGAACTTTTCGACTTTTTACGATGCCATCATATTTGAACTTTCTCCGGATTCATAATCATTTGCACACGCTACTTTTTCCTGTCTAATGGCGTGCTGAAAATATCGCCGATAACATAGATCGGAATTGCCGGGCGTAATTTGCTGTCTGTTTTTAGATAAATCACATCATTATATCGTCCGATTTCTTTTTTTAGATTTTCAACGGTCAATACATAACCTCCTGCATTCGATTTTTCTGCATCAGCTATGCTGAATTTGATGTATTTCCCATGTGTTGCCATTACGCTGATTATTTTAAACGGGTATTTAGTTTCCGGGGTAATTTCAACCTGTGCTTTTATCGGCTGCCCTGCTGAACCTCTCAGCATTATTCTTTGCGGTCTGATATCTGCAAATTTTTCAACACAGCCTGTAACTGTTACACTAAGTTCGGAGTGAATTTTATCATTGGTCTGAATATGGATATTTTTTCTGATTTTTTTCCCGCCATACCCGCTGGTCTGCATTTTAACCGTTATCTTCCCCTCACTACCCGGAGGGATCTGTCCCGCACTGGAGACAGCAGTACACCCTCAACCAGCTGTTGCCTTGTAAATAACAAGAGGCGCCGTCCCTTTGTTTTTAATAATGAAGTCATGAATGACCACAGCTCCTTCTACAACCGGCTCAAATTCAAATATTTGCTCCGGTAAAAAAGCAACCGGTTTTTCCTGGGTAATATTTTCAGCATCAGAATGGATCGCAAATAAAAGCAAAGAGCATAAAACAGCCATTATTACCTTTAGTTTCATTGTTCGGTTTCCTGTTAAAAAAATAAAATGTTATGATTGACAAACTCGTAAAAAGTCGAAAAATACCATTTTCCGTCATTCCGGCGAAAGCCGGGCACGTAGTGAAGCATTAGCGCTATCCAGTCTTTTCAAGCAGTTGCAGAGAATATGGACTCCGGTTTTCACCGTAGTGACAACTTTTTACGAAGTCATCACGATTGGTTATCATGTGTTTGACTTCGACACTTCACAGTTTCTTGAAAAATAAATTATAAACAGGAGATATACAGCCAGGGCCAAAAGTGACCCATCCCGCAACACAGTCCAAATGTCAGTCGAACTTTCCGCAGCCGAACTAAAAAAACACCCGCAACTGATATCCAGCCCCCGCGCCAGATTAAAGAGCAAAGCACCTATAAGCGTTGTTAAAAGAAGATTGCTCATTACAACCGCTCCCGGCATCCAGATGCCGATAATTAAAATAACACCTAAAACAAGCTCCAGCCACGGCAGCACAATAGCTGTTAGATTTATAAGAACATCCGGCAAAATCTGGTAATTATAGACTGCTTTGGAAAATGCCGCGGGGTGGAGAATTTTATCAAAACAGGCATAAATGAAAACACCTCCCAATATCAACCTGGAAAAAAGGAATAAAATACGATGGCAATTCCAGCTCATTTTCTTCATCTTCCTTCAACAGGCAGACTACGTTCCCGCCAAACTGTCCAGCCGTTTACCAGCACCCGGACATGTTTAAATCCAATGTCTAACAGGAACAACGCCAGATCATGGCTTGATTTACAGGTCTTTCCATCACAATAGGTAATTATAGTCATGTCCGGCGAAATATCTTTTATAACCTCGACAAACAGCCGGTCAACATCCTGCCAGGGCAGGCTTTTCGCCCCTGCAATGTGCCCATTTCTGAAATCTTCGTTAGAACGGGCATCAATGAATATTGCCGCATCTTCCGTAAACAGCTTTTCAGCTTCCGAAAGTGATATAATCAGGTCCTCTCCTGTTGCTGTAGTTATTCTGGATTCAGCAGACCAGTCGCCGATTAGTTGCAGGCTGTCGGGCCTTAAAGTGTTGGTGATCAGACCCAGTCCTGCACCAATGGCGAGGATTACTGATATTTGCCATAGTGTTTTTACCGATATCCTGTTACCGGTTTTCTTCATAATAGTCTTTTTGCCGCAAAAAACATCAAGGAAAAGGGGATCAAGTCTGCCTTTGACCTTATTAATGTTATAGGGTATTTTTTTATCTGTCTTTTAATTTTCTGTCGTATTTTTAAGCTTCAAAACTCTTCTTTTATTAAGGTTTGCGTCTTGTATTGTCTTCCATGGGTCAACAGTAGACCCCATTTGTCTACAAATGGACGTCCCGAACTGTCCCCTGGAAAGATTTTATTACGAACCTGTGGCAGGATGCGTGTATAATAATCTCCCTAAACCAGTATTTTTGCCCACAAAAACATCTGTTTAAGGCAATAAAACAGCTTTATTAGGGATGGGTGTTTTCTATGCGCTTAATTCCGGTCCCGATTTTTTCGATGTATCCTGCCCTTTAATGGGTGCCTATTTCACTCTTCACCCGACAATAGTTCGACAAGTCAGCCGTTGTTTCACAATACTTGTCGCAAAATGTCGCAATACTATGTCGTAATGTGTCGCAATACATTAGAGTATTTAACTACGGAATACTGCATTCTTACCCCTCCACCCAAAACGACAGTTTTTCATTCTTTGTCCAAATCAGTTCTTTTATTCTCCAGCCTTAAAATTGCCGCATTTTCCGGGCTAACAATGCTTTTCCCTGTTTGAGCTTCAATTTCCTTTCTTGCTGTTCCTGCAACATGACCGCCTTGCCTGGCGACCTCTTTATTTTGAGGAAAGGATTTAGGCTTTTTCTTTTTGGATATTTCGGTAGTGGAGGCTTCAGCGAGCATGTTTAGCACCAACTCAAGATTGGTCATATTATCTTTGAGATTCTGCTTTTTCAGTCTTTTGAATTTTTTGTATTCCTTAACACTTTTACCCGCCCAGGCTTTGGTAATTTCATCGGTTAGAATGGCATATTCCAGCCCCTCTTCTATTCCGCGTTGCTGCCATTCATCGGTGAGTTCTTTCCTAACTTCAATGCTTTTCAGGCGCTGGTTTATCCATTCTTTGGAATAGCCTTTTTTCAGATAGGTTTGCATTGCCCGTTCAAAGGCTAACTCCGGGTCTTCGGTTTCTTCAATGCGTTCATAACCGACTTTTGCCAGCCAAAGTTTAAAGGGTTCAGCTTTGGGAGATGGGATGGATTGAATTAATCGTAAAAGCTGTTCTGTATCCGCAACATCTGTGAATCGCATTTTACCATCGGCTGCTTGCATTTTCAAAGCGTGACAACTTGTCACGGTTTCATTGCCCTCCTTTTTTAGCCGCTCCTTGAGCTTCCGCCAATAGGCTTGCGGATTGAGACTTTCTGTCAAGATCGCGACCACATCAACAATGGAAAAATACCATTGCTCCTTGTTATCGTCCCAATAACGACGGACTTTTTTCTGATTAAACAGAATTATGGAATTTTCTTTTTTCATTCTTCTATCTCCAAAACAACCAGCTTTTCACTTTTCGCCCAATCAATAAAGGTAAGGGGTCAAGTCTACTATTGACTCTTGTTCAAAATTAATAAGTAGAAATCGAGTCTGCCTTTGACCTTATTAATAATGTCCTGTATTTTTCTGTCTGTCTTTTAATTTTCTGTCGTATTTTTAAGCTTCGGAACTCTTCTGTTCCCAAGGTTTTTGTCTCTTATTGTCTTTCATGGGTCAAAGGCAGACTTGACCCCTTTTTTATTGCCGAGCGATGCTGCAATCATTTTTTGTCCGCGTTCTTGTCCGGTTTTTGTTTTATCTGTCTTTGTTTTTTCGCCGGGGGAAGATAGTTTTCGGATGTGATGACGCTTTTGCCTGTTTTTGATTCCAATTCCAGCCTGGCTTTTTTCGCAATTTTACCGCCTTTTTTCCCCGCGTCCGCATTTTCAACCATACCGGTAGCGTCCACGCTTTCGGCAATCTGCCGGGTGGAAAGTTCCGCAAGCGCCGTAAAAATCAACTCCGCTTCGCTCATGTGGTCGCGCAGATTTTGCGTTTTGAGCCCTTTGATATTTTTATGTTTTTTGACTGAAACACCGCTCCATTCCTGATGAATGATGTTGGTGAGAGCAGCAAATTCGTCTTCTTTGGTTATTTCGTGGCCTTGCCAGTAATCCGTGAGTTTATTACGGGTTTCCTGCCCCATCATTCGCTGCTGAATCCACTTTTCGCTCCTGCCGTGCTGCTGCCAGTATTCACGGGCACGGTCAAGGGAACGGGCGGGATCACCCATATCCTGAATGCGCTCATATCCCACCTTGGCCAGCCATAATTTTATCGGTTCTGCCTTGGGGCTGGGAACCGACTGAATAAGCCGTAACAAGGTTTCAGGATCAGCAACATCGGTCAGGTATTTTTTTCCGTCCGCGGCTTCCATTTTCAGTCGGTTACATTTTGTAACCGACTCACTGCCTTCCTTTTTTAAGCGGTTTTTTAAAACTTTCCAGTAGTTTCGGGCCGCCTGATAATCCGGCTGCTGTATCAGAACCTGAATAATGTCCACCACCGAAAAATACCAGGTTTCCATCTTTTCATCGTAATGACGCCGGATTTTATGGTTTTCAAAAACGGCCAAAGTGTTGTCAGCCATTGTTGGCTTTTCTCCTAAATGTATTAAAAGATAGCTGAAAAATTTAATGCCTAAAAAACAGTATTTTGGTTAATATTGTGGGCCATATGGGACGGGCCTTGAACTGTTGATTACTTAAACGTCCCAGTACTCGCTCAAGATTTAATCGACATATCAATTTATCAAGGAGCGTCCCGAACTTCCCTAAATATGTTGTGAGTTAAAAACAAAGGCATGAGAAACTTATAATCTGAAGAACGTCCCATAGTCCTACGAGTTGGATGTTTTGAGTGTGCCGGATTCAGCCATTGAAAGGCTTCACCCTTAATGTTAGCCCTTCCACATTTTGAACAATCGCTTTATCACCAGTCGATAGAGGAACATCGCTGATAGCCCTCCACAGCTCCCCGTTAACAAAAACCCGCCCTTCGTTTGCTTGCCACTGTTTGACTTTAGCCACTTTTCCCAGCATACCTGTTACGCCACAGATTGATCTTTTCTTTCGGTTTTTGACATACCAGAACAGAGGGAAAATCACATGCTCGATAAACTCAAAGATGATAAATCCTATTGCCAGGATCATTATCAAGTTTTTCAAAGGCCCTCCTTTCAAGTGTTCCGATACGCTTGACCGCGCCGCCTGTCACCAGTGTTTATCTGTATTTATGGTTTTCCGGCTTGTATATATGCGGAAAACACCATGAGTTCTGTTCCCTCTCCGATATTCCAGCTCTTGATTATTTGTTCGCTGTTCCCCTTTTTTGTTATAATTATTGATTCAAACCCCAGCCTGTTTAGAATCTGTCTCACCTCATCCGGTGAGATAGCTCCGGATACTCACCCTGTGTAGGCTTTTGGATCATCTATGATTTCTTTTGGAATCTCTCCTGAACGCAAAACATCCGATATGCTGATCCTCCCCCCTGGCTTTAACACTCTGAAAATCTCTCCAAAAACAGCCCTTTTATCTGGTGAAAGATTGATAACGCAGTTTGACAGAACCACATCAACTGAATTATCAGGAACAGGCAACCCTTCGATCTCCCCTAATCGGAATTCGACATTGCCTACACCCATCTTATCTGCATTCTTTTTTGCCTTTTTTATCATTTCCAGCGTCATGTCAACGCCGATAACCTTCCCCTCTTTTCCAACTTTTTTTGCTGCCAGAAATGCGTCAAATCCGGCTCCACTTCCCAAATCAAGCACGATTTCTCCGGGTTTTAAATCCGCAAGGGTCAAGGGATTTCCACATCCGAGACCAAGATTAGCATCTCCCAGGCCAATGGCGAGTTCATCCTTTGTATAATCGAGTTTTTTACTTAAATCTAATATGCTTGCAATATCTGACGAGTCACCGCAACAGCGACACTTGTCGGGTTGAGCTATTTCGGCATAACTTTTCTTTATCATCTGCTTGATTTTGTTTTTTAATAATTTCATATCCGCTCCTTATCCTTTCACTTATTCCCGTCATGGCTTGCAGATAACATGGCAGATGCCGGTTGAGGTTTCAACAGCACAGACAAAGTATTTTTTCTTAAACCACAGGGCTACATTTACAAGACTGATCAGAACCGGCACTTCCACCAAAGGACCGATTACAGCAGCAAATGCCTGACCCGAGTCAATTCCGAAAACAGCCACGGCCACGGCAATGGCAAGTTCAAAGTTGTTGGATGCCGCGGTAAAGCTCAGTGTTGTTGACTGCTCGTAGGTGGCTCCCGCCTTCATGGATAAAAAGAAGGAGACAAAGAACATAATCACGAAATAGATGCACAGTGGTATGGCAATCCGAACCACGTCCAGAGGAAGCCGGACAATGTATTCGCCCTTAAGGGAGAACATGACAAGAATCGTAAAGAGCAGTGCAATAAGGGTTATGGGGCTGATTCTGGGAATAAATGTCTCGTCATACCACTGACGGCCCTTTGTCTTGATCCCGATCAACCTGGTCAACATACCCCCTAAAAAGGGGATGCCCAGATAGATAAAAACGCTCTCGGCAATCTGACCGATGGAGATGTCTACCACCGCGCCTTTAAGCCCCAGCCATTGAGGGACAATGGTAATGAATATATAGGCATAGACAGAGAAGAAGATGACCTGAAAAATAGAGTTAAATGCCACAAGTCCGGCACAGTATTCCGTGTCTCCGGAGGCCAGTTCGTTCCAGACAATGACCATGGCAATGCAGCGGGCCAGACCGATCAAAATCAGACCTGCCATATATTCTTGGTGGCCGGAGAGAAAGGTGATTGCCAAAAGAAACATCAAGATGGGGCCGATGACCCAGTTTTGGATCAAAGAGAGGCTCAGTATTTTAACATTGCGAAAAACCTGCCCCAATTTCTCATATTTGACCTTGGCAAGGGGCGGATACATCATTAGAATCAGACCTATTGCGATAGGAATATTCGTGGTGCCGATCTGAAAATAATTGATTACATTCCGTATGCCGGGGGAAAGATACCCCCAGAGCACTCCAACGAACATGGCCAGGAATATCCAGAAAGTTAAAAACCGGTCTAAAAAAGAAAGCTGTTTGATTTGCGACATACTTCTATCTCCCCAAAACCACCTGTTTAAGATTGATGAACTCGTAAAAAGTCATTTTGCGAGCGACATTGAGCAATTTTGGAGAAAGATTCAGGTCGAGCCTGGCGTTAAAAATTGCAAGCTGTTTGAG